>JBMZDS010000061.1:4915-7916 GCA_049614465.1 Chitinophagales bacterium | reverse complement strand
TTGCTGCTTCAGGTTGGCGTGCCATACCTTCTACTGCAGAAGCTCCGATTTTTCCGATTCCCAATCCTGCGCCTAGTACTACTAAACCTACTCCGATTGATGCTAACGTTCCTGTCATAATTATAAATTTATGTTGATTAAAAAAATATTATCTAATTAGTGATGTTCGTGTTCTGCTACTGCCATTCCAATAAATAAAGCAGTTAATAATGTAAAAATATATGCTTGTAAGAATGCTACTAACAATTCCAATGCATTAATAAACAGCATGAATGGAATAGACATAGCTGACATTCCGATATTGTTGAAGATAAAAATCAACGATACCAAACTCAAAATCAAAATGTGACCTGCTGTGATGTTTGCAAACAAACGCACTAATAATGAAAATGGTTTAATAATCCCTACCAACTCGATAGGTGCCATTAATAATTTCATAGGTGTTGGGATTCCTGGCATCCAAAGCATGTGTCCCCAGTAATCTTTTGTACCATTCAAATTAACCACTAGCATTACAATCACAGATAAAACAAATGTAAAAGCAATGTTTCCTGTAAGATTGGCGCTTCCTGGGAAGAAAGGCACTAAACCAAGCAGGTTGTTGATCCAAATAAAGAAAAAGATTGTCAATAATAAGGGTAAAAACTTACCTGCTTTCTTTTTGCCGATGTTGTCTATAGCGATTTCATCTCTTACATATATAATGAATGGCTCCAAAGCATTGTAAATCCCTGTAGGAACTTGATTGCCTTTTTTGTAAAATCTTGCCATTGATATAAATATGATAAACAATATCAACATTGACAAGAACATAGAAAACACATTCTTTGTAATAGAAAAATCAAAGAATGAAGTCGAAGCTAATAAAGATGACTTACCTTCTGTTGTATAATGATGCCCGTCATAGATAACTTCTCCATGATGCACTTCCACTTCTACATGCCCTTCAGGAAAATCTCCTACAATTTTTTTGACGATACCATGATCTAATACATAACCATCAACGGCAGTGTGTCCATGATGAAATGCACTTGACAACATTACTTTTAATCCTTCAGCTTTATCCCAAAGAATAACTGGTAATGGAACTGAAAAATTAATCGATGTATTTTCATTACCGATAACATGAAACTCATTAGCATCTCCAATATGATGCATAATCATCTCACTAGCATTGAATTCATTTTCATGTCCTTCCTCAACATGTGAATGTTCACCATGTGCATCATCACTAGAATCTTCTGCATGATCCTGATCTGCGTAAGCTACAGATGATGCGAATAAAAAAATAAAAGCGAATACTAGATTAGCTAGGCTTTTGGTTTTGAATGATTTCATATTTTTCAAATTCGGCTGCAAAGGTACGCATCATTCGGTGAAAAGAAAACCCAAATCAATTTTTTTCGATAAAATTACCCACATTGAAGTAACACTTATTTTAATTTCATTTCGGTTGGCATGCTTATTGAGCAAATCCCCTATCTTTACATTTTTTAACATAAATTTCCATTCTATGAAAAAGATAGTATACATACTAACATTATTATGTAGTTTACAACTCTTGAATGCTCAAAATAATATGGGTCATCATACAGATAATTATGCAGGTATTTATTCATTAGGATTCAATCCTGCCGAAATCGTAGATAGTCGCTATCGTTTTCATATGAATATTGTTTCTGTTGGTGCTACAATGTCAAATAATTATCTTGGAATAAAAAGAGATGCATTGTTTAGCGATAGAGATGCAGCATTTGATGATCCAAATTTTTCAGATAACTACTTAGTAGAGCGTCTTAATGGAAATGACAAAAAAATCTATCAAAATTTAGAGATTGGATACTTACCATCATTTATGATCAACTTCGGTAAAAAAAGAGAAAATGCTTTAGCAGTAAACTTAAGACTGCGCACCAATACTAATGTTGCAGGAGTATCTGAAGAAGTAGCGACAGAATCTTTCAATGAGTTGTTAATCGAAGAATTTTACGACCAAGGATTTAAGAACGAGAATTTCACACTGCAGACTGCTGTATGGCATGAGATAGGATTTTCTTATGGTAGACAAATATTTAATACGGGAAAACATTTCCTATCTGCTGCAGGTACATTCAAACTAACTCATGGGATAGGATCTACTTATTTTTTCTCTGACAATTTAGATGTTACTTTCTTATCAGATTCTAGTATTGCTATTGACAATTCAGATATACAGTTTGGATACAATAGCTTGTTTACAGAAGAAATATTAGGAAGTGAAAATATTAGTTTTGCTAGTTTTGATCCTAAAATGGGTATGGGTGGAGACGTAGGTGTTGTATATGAATGGCGACCTAAAGTAGATGACTACAATTATGAGATGGATGGCGATCCTAATTTTAAAGACCCGAGAAAAGAAAAATATAAGCTGAAAGTAGGATTAGGTATCGTAGACATGGGATATACACGATATGCAAGAAATGAACTCGTACTCGACAAAATATATGCAGACAATCCTTTTATTGATATAGAAGCTACTTTTGAAAATGCCTTTGAAGATTTTGACCAAACAGGATTTCAAGGCTTTGCAGACACACTAGCTTCTATATTTGTAGCAGAAAAATCTGATAAAGATGGCTACAGTATGGCTTTACCTATGCGTATCAATGCTTATGCAGATTATAGAATTTGGAAAGGGTTTTATGCTAATTTCACAGCTTCTATTGCTCCTGCATTCAAAAAGAATCCTCACAAAACCAATAGTATTTCGGAATTTAGTCTTACTCCAAGATTTGAAAGTAGATGGTTTAGTTTTTATTTGCCAGTATCTGCCAATTCGCACGGAAACATGCACTTAGGTACAGGTATGCGTTTAGGACCATTGACTTTTGGCACCAACGACATCACGCCTCTTTTTGCTAAAAATGAAATCTATGATGCTAATGTATACATGAATTTGAATATTCCAATTTTCAAAAAACTAAGAGATAAGGACAGAGACCATGTAAGTAACAAAAGAGAT
>JBMZDS010000061.1:0-4905 GCA_049614465.1 Chitinophagales bacterium | reverse complement strand
GATCTTTGCAAAAAAGATAAAGGATCATGGGAAGCGCATGGCTGCCCAGATAGAGACCTTGATGGCATTACTGATGATAAAGACAAATGCCCTGACACACCAGGTATTGCAAAATTTGAAGGATGTCCTGACACGGATGAAGATGGTATCGAAGATGCAAAAGATGAGTGTCCAAAAATAGCAGGTATTGAAGAGTTTAAAGGTTGTCCTGACTCAGACGAAGACGGAATAAAAGACACTGAAGATGATTGTCCAGAAGTAGCAGGTATCGCAGAATTTAATGGTTGTCCAGATACAGACAAAGATGGGATAAAAGATGATGAAGATGATTGTCCTGAAGTACCTGGTCTTGTAGAAAATAATGGTTGTCCGGAAAAAGATAAGGACAATGATGGCATCCTTGATGAAAATGATGACTGTCCTGAAATAGCTGGACCCAAAGAAAACAATGGTTGTCCATATCTTGATACTGATGGCGATGGAGTGTATGACAAAGATGATGAATGTGTCAGAACTCCTGGATTAGTAGAATTAAAAGGCTGCCCTAAAATGGAAAAAGAAGTACAAGAAGCTCTTGATTTAGCTTTCAAAAATCTTGAATTTGAAACAGGAAGTTCTATTATCAAAAAATCTTCTTACAATTCATTAGAAAATCTTTCTACTATTTTGAAAGAGAATCCAACTTTCAAACTACGTATAGAAGGTCATACAGATAGTCAAGGGTCTGAAGAAAATAATCTAATCCTTTCTGAAAAACGTGCCAATGCGGTAAAAACTTTCTTACAAAACTATGATGGTATAAATGCAAAGAGATTCTTAGTAGTAGGATATGGAGAAACTAAACCAATAGCAGACAATAGTACTGCAACAGGACGAGCAGAAAATAGACGTGTAGAAATGGAAATTGTTGTGGATTAACTTACTTTCCCTTGACCAAAAATCAACAGAAGTCCGTCCGCCAATAGGCAGATGGGCTTTTGTATTGTAAAAAAGAAATAGAATAAATGATAAACTATAAAGAATATCAACTAAAAAATGGTCTACGAGTTTTAGTCGATGAAGATGATAGTACGCCTATGGCTTCTGTCAACATTCTCTATCATGTAGGCGCAAAGAACGAAAGAAAAGAAAAGACTGGATTTGCTCATTTCTTTGAACATTTTATGTTTGAAGGCTCTACCAATGCCCCTCACTTTGATTCTGAAATACAAAAAGCAGGTGGTGAAAACAATGCATTCACTACTAATGATTTGACCAATTATTATGAAACATTGCCCGCCACAAATATAGAAACGGCATTTTGGCTAGAGTCAGATAGAATGCTTGAACTCAATTTTAACCAAGAAAGTCTTGATACTCAGATATCAGTAGTATCAGAAGAATTTAAAGAAAACTACATCAATAAACCTTACGGAGACACTTGGCACAAGATATCAGCACTTACATACAAGCATCATCCATATCAATGGCCCACTATTGGATTGAAGCTAGAGCACATTGCAGCATTTACACTAGAAGAATGTAAAGATTTTTTCTATCAATACTATAGACCAAATAATGCAATACTTACTGTATCAGGCGGTGTGAAAGCAGAGAAAGTATTCGCTCTAGCTGAAAAATGGTTTGGTGATATCCCAAGAGGAGAAGCAATAAAAAGAGATTATGCAAAAGAGCCTGCTCAGACTGAAAAGAGAATACAAAATGTAGAGGCGAATGTACCCGCAAATGCAATTTATAAAGCCTATCCTATTTGTGACAGATTGCACGCTGACTATTATGCAACAGATTTGATTAGTGATGTTTTGGGCTCGGGAAGTAGTTCTCGATTATATCAACAACTCGTCAAAGAACAACAGCTTTTCAGTGAAATATCTGCCTACATAAGTGGTACTGATGATGCTGGACTTTTACTCATCGAAGGGAAAGTAGCACAAGGTATAAAAATGGAAGATGCTGATAATGCCATCATCAAATTACTAGAAAGTTTTAAAGCGGAAAAATTAGATGAAAATGAGCTACAAAAGGTCATTAATAAAACTCTCAACTATTTGGCATTTTCTACTGAAAGTCATTTCAATAAAGCGTTCAATATGGCATACTTCACTATGATAGATAAACAAGAATGGATAAATAATGAAGATCTTGAGTATAAGAAAATTACAACTGAGGACATACAAAATGTAGCGCAGTCGATTTTTAGAGAAGAAAATAGTAATACGCTTTTTTATCATGCAAAAAAGGGAAACAATGACCAATAGAACAATTGCACCACAGATCAATAACATCACACATATCAGTGTGCCTAAAATAGAAAAATATACATTGGGAAATGGATTGCCAGTCTATACGATCAATGGCTCTTCCTCTCCTATCGTAAAATTGGAGTTATTTTTTCAAGCAGGAAGATACTTTGAAACAAAACCACTCGTATCCGCATTGACAGCAGGCATGCTCAATAAAGGTACAAGTAACAAAACGGCTTTCGAGATTGTAAAGAAAATTGACTTTTATGGTGCGCATATATCTTTCAGTGCCAATACCTATACAGCTAGCATCACCATTTCATGCTTAAAGGAATATCTAGGAGAGATCTTAGCTATTTTGGAAGAAATATTGCTAGATGCAACTTTTCCGGAAGAAGAATTCGTGCAACTACGAGAACGTGCTATCCAAAAATTGAAAATCAATCAATTGAAAAATGGGTATATAGCATCAAAACATTTTAATGCAGCATTGTTTGGAAAAAATCATCCTTGTGGCTATCTCACTACGGAAGAAACTTATAGAAATATTCAAATTGAAGATGTAAAAGATTATTACAAAAGTCATTTTAGTTTTCAAGATTTTAGCTTTTTGATAGCCGCTGGTAATATAGATAAAGACGTTATCACTTGCATTGATAAAAAATTGAGTTCAATACCTGTCAATCAAAATTTCGTAACAGAGCAAAAGACATTTTCTCCTGAAAAAAATAAAACACAAGAGATAAAAATCGCTGACAGTGTACAAGCCTCTATCCGTGTCGGAAAAACACTTTTTGATGTACATCATCCAGATTACAAAGAGATAAATATTCTCAATACAGTATTGGGTGGATACTTTGGTTCTCGATTGATGAGCAATATTCGTGAAGAAAAAGGATACACATACGGTATTTACTCTTTTATTAGTCCTATTATTGATACTAGCTATTTTTGTATCGCAACAGATGTAGGTCTAGCACATAAAGAAGCTACACTCCATGAAATATCCTACGAAATAAATCGTTTAAAAAATGAAGCTGTAGGACAAGAAGAATTGGATATGGTCAAAAACTATCTCGCAGGACAGTTGATGAAAAGTGTCGATGGTTCTATGAAAATAGCTAGCACTTTGCGTCAGATGATTATCTTTGGGCAAGATATTAATGATATCAATGAAGATTTGCGTGTCATCCAAGATGTAAGTGCAGAACAATTGATGCAATTAGCAAATAAGTATCTTGATATGAATGAAATGTATAAGGTGGTGGCAGCTTAGTTTTTTTTAGACTGTGAGACATTTTCATCTTGATAGTTCTACTTTGCACCTTGGCGTCTTAATAACTATCGGAATAGCGTGAAAAGAAAAAATATAAACAAATGAAATACTGGATTGTATCCATTCTAACAATAGTAAGTATAGCAATACAAGCACAAAGCATTGTCTGCGTCAATCAAGACCCTACCAATGCCAATGATATGCTAGTCACATGGGAAGCTCCTGCTGCTCCATGTGGTCCTTTTGTCGATTACGAATTGTGGGCATCTACTGATGAGGCAGGTCCTTTTTCATTAATTTCTACCATTACAGATGCTGCTCAAACCACTGAAACTCACTCTGGAGCTTTAGCAAGCAATAGTGTCTGGTATTATTATGTTGTGTTTAATTACAATTGTGGAGGTACTCCTGCTGAATTATCAGATACGACTACGAATCTTTTCAATTCGCATCAACCAGTAATAACCAATCTTAATGCGACTGACACAGGTATTATTATCACATGGGATATAAGTACATTTGGACAAACACAAGGTTATATCATCTCATATCTAACGTCTAGTGGGCTTGCAAGTCCTTTGGATACAGTATTTGGTATTAACAATACAACCTTTAGAGATACTATCTCCATTCCTACTGATCCAAATTTAGTCTATACAATTTCATTACTTGATGGGTGTGGAGTACAATCTTCTTTCAATACGGTGGGTTATCAACTTGTACAATTAAATGAACCACAGCAAGATGGCTGTGACCGATTGATAGAGTTCTCATGGGAACAATATGTCAATCCTTATAATGTAGGATATCAATATCATATATATATACAGGTAAATGATACAGGAAGCCTAGACTTAGTCGCTACACAAGATAGCTTCGCTACGACCTTCAACTTTTTTGATTTTATAGATGGAGATACGATTCTTTTCTTGGTAGAAATAGTCGATGATAATGGTGTAGTTCGTAGCAATCATTTGATAGAAGAAGTGGTGGCAAGAATTGTACAGCCTCCAAGATGGTTTTACATCTACAATCTTACTGTAAATATCAATAATCAAACCGAAATCTATTTCCATATTGATACTTTGGCAGAGTTGCGCAATTTCACTATAAATCACAGTACAGACGATAGCGATTTTGATAGAATTGATCGATTTGACGCGATAGATTATCCGACTTTGGGAGCTATAGGACCGAGATACGATACAGTTGGAGATCCCAATAATAATGCTTATTTCTACGAAATCATTGCAAATGATAGTTGTAATCAAGATCATTTTGCGACAAAAGGACGTACGATTTGGGTGCAGGGAGAATTGACAGATTTTTTCTTGAATGAAATCTCTTGGAATGAATTTGAACTCGAAAATGCACAAATTTCTACCT
>JBMZDS010000060.1:0-7935 GCA_049614465.1 Chitinophagales bacterium | reverse complement strand
AAAACGAAACCATACTATCACCTAAAAAAGCACGTCATACATATGCAATATTTAAATTACATTAAAATGACAAAAGCCTTGACATTTCTGTCAAGGCTTTTAATAAATTTGTTAAAATTATCTAGTCTAAAACTATTTCTTAATAAACATAGCAGAAGATACTGCTTTGCCTTCTGTAGTCAAAACAACCATATAAGTTCCGTTTGCAAAACTATTAGCATCAAATGACACTTGTTGCTCTCCAACAGTACCTGCATATACTTTAGTTTCCACTACTTTACCCATAATATTGATAATACGCATAGTGACATTAGAACTTTTATCTAAATCAAACTTTACATTTGTCAATCCTACTGTTGGGTTAGGATATATAGAAATGTTATTTACAGCTTCATCAATATCTTTAATTCCTACTCCAACTGGCCATTCTCCATAATTTTTATTACATCCTGCGTCAGTCAATGTAGTCGATGCCCACATACCTCTACCATGAGTTCCTAAATAAAGAACAGGACAAGATTCCTCATACATCCATTCTTGACGAATACGGAAAGTAGGAACTCTATCTAGATCTTCATTCTCTTCTGTCCAAGTTATTCCTTGATCATTTGAAGACCATACTCCCAATTCTGTAGCCACTAAGTAATTCTGACTATTTCCTGCATCTATAACACAATCATATACAGGCATATTTGGTAAATTTCCGTGCGCAGATGTAAATGATGCCCCACCAGACAAAGCATTTATAGAACGATGAACTTTTGTATCAGCCCCAAATCCAGCTTCTGCTACTAAAACGTGATTAGGATCATTAGGATCAACAGATACTCCTTCTAATCTACCCCCTATTGTTATAGAGTTAACAGATAAGATACCATTTGTACAACTATTGTCATTATAATCACAACCTTCTGCTGGAAGTAAACTTTCTGCTGAATTAAACCCACTAATCACTAATAATTGACCACCAGATCTCGTAGCATACAATACATCTCCATCTTTTGAAGAATCAAAACCAGTAACAGAACTTCCTGTATTTGATATTTTGTAAAAAACAGGTTGAATAGTTTTACTCAATGGATTTGAGCACATCCATATACCACATGTTGAAGCTACAAAATATTTTGCATCATATGGATCAGAGAAAAAAGCAGTATCCCCTAAAAATAATGGAGTAGTCAATACTTCTTCATAATTTACCCCAGTCTTACTAGTTACATTATAACCTCCAGGCGTTAATAATGCCTCCGTTTGTAATAACTCTTCCCCATTTGTCAATACTACATTGTACATTACAGAACCATCATCTTGTGGCATAGTATCTATACGAGTAATTGATAGATACCCTGTCATTGTAGGATTCGAACTTTCAGATGTTTCCATTAGATAGAATGTAAATACGAAAGGTGCAGATCCATTAGATGGACATCCATTATTAGGATCGACAGCATTACACATAATAAATCCACATCCGCCATTATCTATATTCGCATCTCCAAAAGCATTGACAGATGCACCACCATCTATAGAACGATAGATAACTCCGTTCTGAGAACCAGAAAACATCACTTCAGGTATTAGGTTTGAAACTTCTCCATACATACCATCACCACCAGACACTTCAAATCCGGCAGCAAAAGAGCTTCCTTTATGATCTACATAAATAGATCCATTATCTTGAGCCCCCCCAAATACATCTCCATATCTACCAGCTCCCATACCATATGCTTGATATGTTCCATAGTTCTTATTGATTTCTCTAAAAGCCATATTATCAGGAAATCCATCATTAGCATTTGTAGTTTTAGTCATCCCACCATCATTACCTATTATCATTGTGTTTCCAGTAGGATCATTTGGATCGAATACTATCTCATGCTTATCTGCATGTATATATTGAGGATCAAATACATCTTGATTTTCAGAACCAATCTTATCTGCTCTTTTTAATCCACCAGAGCCACTACCCCATGTATATAGAGTAATACCCCCTATGTAAAGTTTGTTTGGATCAGCAGGATTAACTGCAATGGTGTGATCATACCATCCTTGACCTGTATTAGAAGGACAACCTTGAGTCATATCTCCTACTTGTCTAAATGGGTCTTGAGTAGAAGGCACATCACTTACAATTTGTGTCCAATTATCACCGCCATCTGTAGTACGCCATATATCATCTAAACATCCTCCAGAGAGTGTATAAGAAGCATATACAACATCTGGATTTGATGGTGCTATAGCAACATCTGCTCTACTAGCGTTACCAGCTGAGATAGCTGTCCATGTCATAAAATTACTACTTGGTGTAGAAGAATATACTTCGCCTCCAAGCGCAGCATATGCAATACTTCCATCTGTTGCAAACTCAACAGCTTGTGTCTGACCAGTTGGAGAATTGATTGTACTCCATGATACTCCAGCATCATCAGATACCATCAATCGATTATTAGCTCCAGCAATTATAAAATTTGAATTTTCAGGATCTATTGCCAAATCATTAACTTCATTCCATCTTGAACCTCCTGAAGGGACCTCTAATTGTCCTCCAAATTCATCTGTAGAAGCCAAATGATCCCATGTATTTCCGCCATCGATAGATTTCCATATTCCATTACCTACATTTCCAGAATTTTCTCCAGTAGCATTAGGTTGAGACAATCCTTCTCCAGTACCTACATAAATAGTTCCATCGGTAGCTTGTGCAATACTTGCAATTGGTTGAAAACCATTGTACGATGATACTCTAGTCCAATTTCTACCACCATCAGTAGATTTGAACAATCCACCACCTACACTTCCGGCAAACATTGTTTCTCCGCTAGCATCTTGGTTATCAAACAATATAGAACGTGTACGACCACCTACATTATCTGGTCCCATAAAATCCCATGAAATATTCAAATTACCACTTGCTTTATTTGCATTACCTTGCTCTAAACGTATTGCGTCAGCTTGTGCTACTGCATTGTAATAATCTTGAGGATCAAAAACACCCTCTTCATTTAACATTTTACTAGTACGCCATTCTAAATATCCTTGTATTCGTTGTTCCTTAGATATTTCACTTTCTTCATGTCCCTCATTTGTCGTAGAAGCAACTACAGAACTGTCATTTTGGTTAGTTATATACCAACCAGATGCCACTGCAACCGCTACTATTACGGTAAAAAATATAGATTTTTTCATCATTTATTTAGATTTTAATAATTCTTAACAGCCCAAATATAGGGTAATCAATTTATTTTTTAACACTTCATTTGTAAAATAAATTCACAGAAATGTCATTTTATTGTAAGAAAAACAAAAGAATGAGGTAAAAGTTCTTTTAAAACATAGAAAAGACTACCATCGCTTTCCCATTTGAATAGACATATAAAAATTGAGTATGTACGGTTTATTACGAGATGTAATCATAATTGGAAGTTTCTTATAAAAAACATCTAACTGTACTCCCACTTCAAGCGCTTTGACAAAATACTCTTTATTTGCCCAATCAAAATTAAAACCAAATTTCCCGTAGATACTAGGTAAAGGTTTCAATTTATTAAACCCATATTGAACTCCTCCTGCCCCTAACACAGCATTATTAGAATCAATACTCAAAAAAACATCATCTGGGATTTCTCCATAAGCATAAAAAGAAGATTCATTATCTTTTTTAATCTCAAGATGATAGGGTTTTAAAAGACCTAAAGACACACCTCCCATATAAAACCATGAAAAACGCACACCTTTTTGATCCATTTTGTTCGCAATAATTTTACGTTGTCCGTAACCAAGTTTAAATTGAAAGAAATTATTTTGCTTACCATATATATAGGTGCGATTACTTGTACTAAGTGCAGGAGAAACATCTGTCTTAGATTCTCTATAGTCTTTGTAGTAAAAGAAATCTGTCTGTAATACACTTTTCTTCCAAATATTTTTGACCCATACTCGCTCATAAAAAGCAGAAAACCCATTTGTGTGTAATCTTGCCCCTATACTCCATTCATTTTTATAAATGGCATTTTCACCTGTAGCAGTGTATAGATTTTTTTTGCGCTGCGCAAAAGAAGTACCTACTATCAGAATAAAAAAAATGGTATAAAAAAAGTGTCTTTTCATTTTCTTGCTATAAAGATAACGAAGCATGATGGATTTTGGTTTAGATTATTGTCATTTTATTTCAAAAGACATGCGTTCTCCTTTCTTTTCTTCATAGAAAACTCCGTTTTCATATGCCAAATGACCACTGACAAATGTATGCGTAACTGCTGTACCAAAAGTAGTGCCTACTAATGGACTCCACCCGCATTTATAATACAAGCTATCACTCGATACATAATGTTGTTTCTTTGCATCAACCAATACCAAATCTGCATAATATCCTTCTCTGATAAAACCTCTTTCTTTGATATTGAAACAGATAGCTGGTGCATGACTCATTTTTTCCACTACTCTTTCTATTGATATTTTTCCTTTTTGAAAATAATCAAGCATTAGATACAGTGAATGCTGCACCAATGGTAAACCAGAAGGTGCTTTAAAATATAGATTTCTTTTTTCATCAAAAGTATGAGGTGCATGATCTGTTGCGATAATATCTAGTCTATCATCTAACAATGCCTCAAAAAGTGCAATTTTATTCTTTTTCGCTTTAATGGCAGGATTACATTTAATACGACTTCCTAATATATAATAGTCATTGCTATCGAAATACAAGTGATGTACGCAAACTTCAGACGTAATACGTTTATCTTTTAGCGGAATATCATTGCGAAATAAATCTAATTCTTTAGCTGTAGATATATGCAAAATATGTAGTCTTGTATTGTTTTCCTTGGCAAGAGCTACTGCTTTCGATGAAGAAAGATAACATGCTTCTACACTTCTAATCAACGGATGCATAGAAAAAGGAATCTCATCACCATACTTTTGTCGAGCCAATTCTTCATTAGCACGTACTGTATGCTCATCTTCACAATGTGTTGCTATCAACCCTTCAAAATTGCCAAAATACTGACGCAATGCTCGCTCATCATCGACCAGCATATTTCCAGTACTACTACCCATAAAAAGTTTTAGTCCACAGATTTTAGTCAAATCTGTTTTCATCACTTCATCATAATTATCATTGGCTCCTCCCATGAAAAAAGAATAATTTGCTAATGAAGTTTGAGCTGCAGTTTTGTATTTTTCTTCTAACTTTTCCTGTGTAGTTGCTGGTGGTTTGGTATTAGGCATTTCCATAAAAGAGGTTGTCCCACCTGCCACAGCTGCTTTCGCTTCTGTATATATATTTGCCTTATGTGTCAACCCTGGCTCTCTAAAATGAACTTGATCATCTATCACGCCTGGTAATAAATACTTACCATCAGCATCTATCACATTATCATTAGGTTTTGGTGTAATGGATGATGCGATCTTTTCGATACGCTGCCCTTTGATGGATAAATCCGCTTCGATGATTTGTCCTTCATTGACAATACGTGCATTTTTAATGATTGTGTTCATAGCCGCAAATATGCGCAATAAGCTGATAAAACAAATTTATTTTATTTCAATTTTATCCATATTTTTTCTATATTGTGAACAAACACAATCACCCTATCATGAAAAAATCGTTTTTAACTCTTACATTCTTCTTGTGTCTATTCCAATTCTCCAAAGCTCAAATGTTTTACGAGACTAGTTGGCAATATGAAAATGTCACTTATACTGGATTATTGATTTATTATGATGATAATGACGCTTTCATGCGAGTAAAGTATGAGGTAGATGGACAATATAAAGTCGCTGAGTTTTCATGCTATGGCTCTCAATTTGAAGAAGATGGAGTAAGTGGTTATCTTTTGGAAGGAAAAGATGCCGCAATAGTATATGGAGATGGAGCGTATGGATATAGCCCAGACCATTTCTTTTTTTTAGATGAAGGAGGATACTATGGCAATCCACTTCAAGTAGATGATAATGGACTTGACCAACCTGACATAGAAAACTATATGACAGAGGTCGATTATTGGACTGAACTTTCTACAGATGTTTTTACAGAAGACTATGTCTACATGTTTTTTGAAGAAGATGAAGCGGCATATGATGTACTTCTTTCATACAATGCAAAACCTAATCGTCCCAACAAACCAAGTTTAGCAGACTACAATAATCATACTACAGACAATGATTATTACGACTATACTACAGATGACTACGAAGAGCCATACGAAATAACTTCTCTCGGATATGGAAATGGATTGTGGGGAGCCGTAATGTCTATCGGATCATCATATTCATTGCAAACATGGACGACTGATCCTGATTTCCCGGCAGACTGGATAGATGAAAAATGGAGCGATGGATATAGTATAACAGATGTAGCCTGTAGTGATGGGTTGTGGGCTGTATCTATGAGTCAAGGGAGCGGATATGGATATCAAACTTGGATTACAGATTATGATTTCCCAGCAGATTGGATAGATGAAAAATGGAATAAAGGATACGAAATCACTTCAGTTGCATACGGTCAAGGAGTTTGGTCTATCGTCATGACACAAAATTCGGCATACAATCTACAAACTTGGACGACTGACTACACTTTTCCTGCGGATTGGATAGATGAAAAATGGGCGGAAGGATACTCCATTACTTCTATGGGATGTAGCGATGATCTGTGGTCTGTTGTTATGAGTAAAGGAAGTGGATATGGATATCAAACTTGGACGACTGACTACACTTTCCCAGGTGACTGGATAGAAGAAAAATGGGGCGAAGGGTATGGTATTACATCAATGACTTATGGCGATGGGCTTTGGGCTGTAGCGATGAGTGAAAATACAGGATATTCTTACCAAACATTCATCACAGAAGATTATTACCCTGAAGATTGGATTTACGACAATTGGAATGGAGGAGAAAGTGTCGATGATACTGAATATTACACGGAAGAAGAAGACTATAACTCATATAGCCACAATGACTACACATATACTACTCCTAGTGGAGCATCTACATTGCATCTCATCATGGTATCAAACACACTCGACCAAAGTATAGGCATGAGTTGTGAAGTAGATAAAATGAACTCTTCTAGTCAATTTGAGATTGTATGTGAAGAATTAGGCATCCCGATAAAACAAACATTTATCGATGGAAGAGATTTTACTAAGGATGAAGTAACACGAGTAGTCAACAATCTAAATCCCGCTAGTGATGATATCGTTGTATTTATTTATTCAGGACATGGATATCGTTTTTCTGACCAAACTTCTACTTATCCAAGAATAGACCTCCGATATTCGGCATACCAAGATATAAATGAAAGCACTTCTTACAATATAGCTGAGATATATGATGCGATTGTATCAAAAGGAGCTCGACTTAATATCGTGATAAGCGATTGTTGCAATTCTGATATAGGAATAACTAGTAGAGAAGGATTTGCATCGCTTACATCTAGAAGACAACCAGTAGGAGAAATAGAAAAACTCGAAGAGTTATTTTTAAATACAGACGGAGATATGCTCATTACTTCTTCAAAACCATATCAAACTTCTTGTGGAAATGCTATAGATGGCGGTTATTTTTTGAGTAGTTTTTTCTCTGCACTAAGCAAAGAAACGAGCGCACTCACCTACTCTACTCCTGAATGGGACAATATCGTAGAAGTCGCTATAGAAAATGCCCGATACAAAAGTGCTAACTCTCAAGGATGCTCTACACAGGAAGGGGTGTACAAGTCATCTGTAAAATAATTATAGCTATGAAATACTTCCTATTCATTGGTGTCATAGCAATATGTCTATTGGCGGCTTGTCGTTTATCAAAAAGTAATAAATCTGATAAACAAGTTGAGAGTATCCGTCTATTCAAGGTAGAAAAACAACCAACTCCACCAGAAAACCAAGAACAGATATCACGCTATATCAATGAATATAAAGTAATGGAAGAAATCATACT
>JBMZDS010000059.1:0-7953 GCA_049614465.1 Chitinophagales bacterium | reverse complement strand
TTGGTCTCCACATGTAAATACAGGATTGAGTGAAGTCATAGGCTCTTGAAATATCATAGCGATATCATTGCCTCTATAGCCTCTCATCTCCTCTTCATTGAGTTGAAGTAAATCGACTACTGTACCATCTTTCTTGTGATACAAAATCTCACCACTAGAAATCTTGCCAGGAGGCATTGCAATCAACTGCATAATAGAAAGTGAAGTCACTGACTTACCAGAACCAGACTCTCCTACTATTCCAACTGTTTCTCCTCTATGTATCGTAAAACTAATATTGTTGACCGCTCGTACAGAACCTTCTTCTGTATGAAATTCCGTCACTAAGTTTTTTACTTCTAACAATAATTTCTTTTCACTCATAATCTTCATTTATCTATTAATGCCACTAATTTAATCGAATTCGATTTACTTTCTAAAGAAATGATGTGTTTTTTGTGAATAGATAAGATTTAGATATTAAATATTTGTTCAGAACTATTGAAAAAATGAATCGATTCAGTAGTAATTGTATAAATTTGCTTAATCCTCAATATTTCTTAAAATGAAAAATACAATTTACATCTTATTCTTATTGATTGTACTTGGTTGCGACCCAACTAATAGCAATGATGATACTAAAGATACTTCAACAGGCACAGTCATAGATTCTACTGAAATAATACAAGAAGAAGTTCTCAATGAAGAAATAGCAAAAAACAAAGAAGTCTTCAATGATTTTGGAGAAATAACGCCTATAAAAACTCAATTTACAAGCACAATAAGACTGAATTCTATTATCTCATTAGATGAACTATATACTGATACTATAGAATTTCATACATACAATGACGATTATGATTATTTCTATTTGGAAGGAGAAAAAGATGGGATAAAAGTAGCGTTGATTTATGATTGGGACACCGATGACATGAACTACAACTTCAACCTTGGTGATACTATAAGTATACAATGGAAAATGGATAGCATTTATATCGCAGGAGATGGCGAAACTTTAGATTTTACTGAAAAGGTAATTGATGCTGAAAATATTTTTAGCATAAAATAAAAAATGACTCTTATTTTACAGGAAGTATTATTGTAAATTGAGTTCCTTTATCTATTTCAGAGCTAACTTCAATAGTTCCATTGAGTCTCGAGACGATTGTTTTGCATATTGATAAACCTAAACCAGTCCCTCTTGAATTGGATACATTGGCTACTCGAGAGAATGATTTAAATACTTTTTCTAAATTTTCTTTTTCTATCCCGACTCCGTTATCTATCACTGATATTTTATACTTATTATTTTCTGTCATAGACTTTATCGTTATTCTTTTATTATCATTGATATTATATTTAATCCCATTCTTTATTAGATTTTGAAACAATTGATAGAGCATTGTATTATTTCCTTTGACACTTGGCAAATCATCATCAATGTCAAATCCAACTCCTGATTCATTAATTAAAACTTCAAGCCCTTTTAAGACTTCCTTTAAAGTATCATTAAGATTAATTTTATCAAATTTGAAATTTTCATTTTTCACTTGAGTAAATAGCAATAAATCATCTATCATTTTTTCCATCCTATTTCCAGAATCATTTATTGTAGAAATTAAAAACTTCGTCTTTTCATCGGTAGAGTCTGAAAGAGTATCGGCAAGTATTTGGCTATATGAATTAATCATTCGCATTGGCTCTTTCAAATCATGCCCAACCATCTTAGTAAAACTTTCTAATTCAGATATTTGTTTATTACTTTCTTCAAAAAGAGTATCAGCATGAATATCAGCAAGAGATTTATTGACTTCTTGTAATTCTAAAGAATCACGTAAATCATTTAATCCTAACGAATATTGATACGCCCTTTCATAGTCTTTTTCATCTGCATAAAAATTCATTATATGTCTATCAATAACATCTTCATATGAAGACAATCCTATTTTTTGCGCTAGTTCTTTAGTTTCTAAAAAATATGATATTTTTTTATCCTTCTCCGTTTCTATTTCAGCATATAAAATCAACATAGGAGCTTTAACAGATAAAATATTATGCTTTGTTACCAATGTATTTACTTCTTCTAATATTTTTTTACACTCTTCAATACGATCCAGTTTATGTAGCGTAGAAGCATAATTGTACAAACGCACAGTATATGTATTTATATCTTTTTGGGCTTTTGAAACATCTATTGCTTGCTGATAATACTCTAAAGCCTTTTCAAATTTATTCAACTGAAAATATATCATTCCTATATTACTAAATATGATTGACTTTCCTTCATTATCATCTTGTTTCATAACAAGAGGCATACATAATTTATAATAATCGTGAGCTTTTACGTAATTTTTAATCCTAAAAGCAAGATTTCCTAACTGATTATACACATTAATAATGCTTCCTACATTATTAATCTTTTTATACAGTTCTAGAGATTTCCTTAAATATTCTACACCTTTATCGTACTGTCCACTTTTACCACAAAGACTTCCCAATTTCATATAGACATCTCCACTCAATTCAGTATCTGAATCATCAGTTAGTTGCAATCTCTCTAAAACTTCAATACTCTTTAAAAGATCTGAATCAAAATATTTACTAGAATCTGCAATAGCATCTCTGATTATTTGATTATTCATAACACATTATTTGTTTACTCTCTTTAGTTTTAAAAAATATTTCACAAAAAATCACCCAAACAACTCTTTCCTCCCCACTTTACTACAAATAGGACATGCATTAGCATCATGCCCCCTAGCAGGACAATATTCTCTTCCGAAAAATATAACCTGTAGATGTAGTTTATTCCACAGTTCTTCTGCGAAAAGTCGCTTGGCATCTTTCTCGGTTTGCATCACATTTTTGCCATTAGTGAGTGTCCAGCGATACATCAATCTATGTATATGTGTATCTACGGGAAATGCAGGTACACCAAATCCTTGACTCATGACTACAGAGGCGGTCTTATGCCCTACACCTGGCAATTCTTCCAAGTCTTCAAAATTCGCAGGTACTTCTCCTTTGTGTTTGTCTATCAAGATATGTGAAAGTTCAAATATCGCTTTTGATTTTCTAGGCGAAAGACCACATGGTTTGATAATTGAACGGATTTGCTCTACACTTAGCTTTATCATATCATAGGGATTGTCAGCTAGCGCAAAAAGCTCAGGTGTAACTAAATTGACACGCTTGTCAGTACATTGTGCAGATAACAAAACTGCTACGAGCAATGTGAAATTATTGGTATGATCGAGTGGTATAGGAGTCGTAGGATACAATTTTTCTAGTGTATCGACTACAAATTGAACTTTCTCTTGCTTCAACATAATATTGATTTTTGGCTACAAATCATCTTTACTCACAGGACGCACAGTAGGACTCCATGAAAACCCATCAAGATACAACTGACTTTGCCCCATCTGACTCATAGGCGTGAATATAGCTTCTGGTGTTTCGATAAAACTAATACGACTTATCTCCTGCTCTTCCATATATACCCACATAGTTGAAGATTTGGCATCATTTCCTCCGACAAACTCGTCCGCATCATTTTTACCAAAGTAAAGACTATGTGCATTTTTATTGACAAATACTTTCTGCAATTCACTATTGGCAAAATATCCTGTGATATATTTCCCTTTGACTTGGTCAAATAATTTTCCTGCTGCCTGCGATACGATAAATGAATTTTCTCGACAAACGAGATGGTCTATTTCTTCATTTTTGAGTTGAATAAACATAGTATCGCCTTTCATTTCATTTTGCTCATTCCAAACAATAGGGTTGTCATACATTCTAAAAAGAGAATCCGCAAATGAAAAATACAAACTATCACAAACTCCCTGCATATCACTTTTAAATATACGCACGCTATGAAATGCTTCAAACTGCTTTTCATTGCTCACTATATTATCTTCCGAGCGTACAATATCGCCACTCATATACATAGTATCTTCCTCCACTTGCACATTAAGTATCGGTCTATTGTAAGCAATTATTTTTTGATTATTTTCAAAATATTCGGCACTTGTACCCGTCATACCCGCTTTCATCTCGGCATCATACCAATCAAAATATTTTAACGCTTTTCCATATCCATTGTTACGCTCATAATATAGGCTGTCGGCATACAATACTTGTGGTGGATTATTGATAACTGTTCCTGCACCAAAATACGCCAATCCATTGTCCGTATCATAAATACCATTAGTACAATTTATCGTACTGCTATCATTGTATATAGTAGTAGGGCCATAAAACTGTGCAACTTTATTCCCAGTGTTGTAGCGCATAGTATCTGATATCAATTCAAATTCGGGATCTATAATAACTACCGAATCCTTAAAAAAAGCATCTTTACTATCTGCAAAATATTTGGCTTTTATACTCGTAAGAACAGTACTATCATTGGTCAATTTACCATAATTATCGTACGAACCTACATCATTTTCGGTATCATAAAGCAATGTCTGAGAAGTAAGACGCATATCACCATCTGTAAGCTCAGCATTGCCTATTAAGTGAGCTATTTTTGCATTGCCATCATACTTGAGTGTATCAGAAAAAGCTTTAATGCTGTCGCCATCTTCTATACGAATATTACCCACAGCATCTATCTTATTGTCTTCCTTGTACATAAAAGCACTATCACAGAACATAAGTGTCTCTTCTTGCTTAAGCTGTACATTTCCTACGATTTTTCGCACTGATGATCCATCTTCTAGTGTGTTAAAAATCAGCTTATCAGCATGAATTATCTCTACAACCTTTGTACTATCACTTTGTGCAAAAAGGATGATTGGGAATATGAATATAAAAATGATACAAGATTTGATATACATCTTATGAAAACGATAAAGTATCAAATCTATTTCGCTTCGTCTTCGCTCAAGATAGGACCTGTCTTATCTTTCTTGCCAAATACAGAGATATTGACATAGCGAGCAGGATTGAAACGAACATCCATCAATAATAAATCTAAATCTACAGATGCTTTTTCAAAATTATCATAAAGCGTTCTATCATTTAAGATAGCACCTAATGTATTATCGGTTGTTTCAGTTTTTGCCAAAACACCGTTTACGCCTTCTAAAGCGCTGTTTACATTATCTAGTGTTCCTTTCAAGTCTAAATCATTCAAATCTTGACTCAACTCATTAAAATTAGTAAGCATTCCGCTTATATTTTCTTCATTTTCATTGAGCATAGCAGTTGTACTTTCAAGATTACTCAAAAGACTATTAAGCGTTTTCATCGTTCCGCCTAAATCTTGATTAAGCGTTTTACCCAATTCATTGTAGGTACTCATCGTCTCATTGAGTGTTTCTATCATAAAATTGAGACTTTGTTTGTTTTGTTGTTCAAAATCAAACAACTGATTGAAATTAGCTAAAGTGACATTCAACTGATCTGTAAGTGGTGTCAACTCCTGCGTAAGAGATCCTATCATATCGGCTTCTTTTTTTGCCATGATAACATCTCCGTCAATTAAAAAATTAGGATCATCACCATATTCTAATTTTACTGACATTTCACCCAATAAATCTACTGCAAACAACACAGCATTAGAATTTTTAGGAACATTCACACCATCATCTACAATAAGTTCCACTTTGATTTTACCCAAATTTTCACCTTCATTGATAGGAGCAAAATCACCTACAATACCTACAGCATATCCATTGACTAGTATTTGATCTGAAGAACTCAACCCCAATACATCATCAAAGATTGCATAGTAAGTGTTTGTAGTACTGAACACACTAGATCCCTTCAAGAATTTCCCACCTATAATAGCAACAGCTATCATAGCAATAACAAATACGGCTACTTTAATTTCTTTTGACACAGTTTATATTTTAAAGTGAATGTACAAAGATAATACAAAATATAGGAAGATTTATTATCTGATTTTCACAAATACTCTCCTCCACCAAGAAAGAACCAAAACACAAAAATAGTAATAGTTGCTATGACAGACAAAGTTGCAATTCTCTCACCATGATTTTGAATACCATTTGTAAAATAATAGTCGCCATTTTTCTTTTTATACATCAAAATAAGACCTGGAATTAGTCCAATCCCAACAAAAGCTAACAAATAAAATAGTCTTATCCATAGTATTGAAATATGAACACCCGTAAATTGCTCTCCCGAATTTTGCAATCGGCTGTTATTCTTATCTCTTATTTTTGCGTCACCATCACTATTTTGACCATGTGCGTTAAACCCATTATAAAAACGAGCTAGATAATGTCCTAGTGATTTATTTTTACCTCTCATCAGTATATTAATCTACTGCTACTATTTGCCTCCCAAAAGGAGTCAATGATAAAGCCATTAGTTTAAAATGCTGCTTTGCAAATGGTAATCCAACAATTGTAATAGCGAACAATATACCTAGAAAAAGATGGGTTAGTACTAATGGGATAGCTCCCACAAAAAACCAAATAATATTCATTATTGTAAAAAGACAACCTGTGCCATTCTCGGCAGGAACTTTCTCTGCTTTATGACCAAAAGGTAATAATACAAAAAATGCCAACTTAAAACATTGTAACCCAAAAGGAATACCTACTATCGTAGCACAGAGTGCTGCTCCTGCAAAAAGATATTCGATACAAGTGATAAATCCACCAAAAACTATCCAAATTATATTACCTATTACTTTCATTTTTTCAATTTATTGAGGTTTAGAAAATGATAATGATTATCTTCACATCTCAATCACGAAATTACAAAGCAATTATGATAAAAGCGAACAATCCAGCATTGAATTCATGGGTAGAAATCCCTACAAATTCAGATTTTTCTATCCAGAACCTTCCTTTTGGCATTTTTTCTACAAGTAAAAAATCACCAAGAGTGGGCGTAGCTATTGGCACTAAAATAGTCGATTTGGTAGAATTAGCGCAAAATGGATTTATAGATACTGATGAGAATGTACTGAACAATCTTTTCTTGAATGATTTGATGGCTTTAGGCAAAGAATATGCAACAAAATTGAGAAATCGCTTATCAGATTTATTAGAAGAAAATAATGATGAATTGCGTGATTCTTCTTTTAGAGGAAAAATAATGGTCAATCAAGCTGAAGCAACTATGCATATGCCTGTTCGTGTAGGTGATTATACTGATTTTTACAGTTCGGAAGATCATGCTCGCAATGTCGGAACTATGTTTCGTGATCCGGCCAATGCATTATTGCCCAACTGGAAACATCTACCTGTCGGCTATCATGGTAGAGCGAGTAGTATTGTAGTATCAGGTGCAGAGCTACACCGCCCTAAAGGGCAGCAAAAGCCAAATGATAATGAACCGCCAGTATTTGGAGCTTCAAAATTGATGGATTTCGAATTAGAAATGGCATTTATCACTTGTCAGCAGACACAACTAGGAGATACTATCAGTACAAGCGATGCTCCTAATCATATTTGGGGAATGGTAATTTTTAATGACTTGAGTGCTCGTGACATTCAAAAATGGGAATATGTGCCACTCGGACCATTCTTAGCCAAAAACTTTGGTTCAGTAGTTTCTCCTTGGGTAGTGACGATGGATGCATTGGAGCCATTCAAAGTAGCAGGCTACAAACAAGAACCTGAAGTATTGCCTTATCTACAATATGAAGGCGATCACAATTATGACATCAAACTACAAGTGGCGATACAACCTGATGGTGGTGAAGCGCATACAATCTGTAACTCAAACTATAAATACATGTACTGGAATATGTGCCAGCAACTTGCGCATCAATCAGTCAATGGCTGCAACATCAATGTAGGCGACATGTATGCTTCGGGTACTATATCTGGTCCTGATGCTACAGAATATGGCTCTATGCTCGAACTCTCATGGAGAGGAAGCAAACCTATCCCAATGCCAGACGGTACAGAAAGAAAATTTATGCAAGACAATGACACTTGTATCATGACTGGTTATGCCGAAAAAGAAGGTGTACGTGTAGGTTTT
>JBMZDS010000058.1:6165-8163 GCA_049614465.1 Chitinophagales bacterium | reverse complement strand
AAAATCTTCGTCACGATAGCACTTTGTGATTTGAAAATATCTATCCATACCACCTACCATCAAGAGTTGCTTCAAGATTTGTGGCGACTGCGGCAAGGCATAAAATTTCCCTTTTTGCAAACGAGAAGGCACTAAAAAATCTCTTGCTCCTTCTGGCGTAGATTTTATCAAATTAGGAGTTTCTACCTCTACAAAATCTTTTTCATACAAATACTCACGTATTGCTTTTGAAGTCTTTGCACGCAAGACTAAGCGATTGGTCATTTGTGGTCGTCTGATATCTAGGTAGCGATATTTCATACGGAGTTCTTCACCTCCATCTGTATCATCATCCATAGTAAATGGTGGCGTTGCCGCTTCATTAAGAATTGTCAACTCACTCACTATTATCTCTACATCACCCGTAGTCATGTCTGCATTTTTACTACTACGCTCAGCTACAGTTCCTTTTACTTGTATCACAAACTCACGACCTAGTTTTCTGGCTTTTTCGCACAAATCTGCATCAACATCCATATTGAATGCTAGTTGAGTTTTTCCATATCGATCTCGCAAATCGACAAATGTCATTCCGCCTAGATTTCTTGACTTGTGCATCCATCCTGCCAAAGTCACTTCATTTCCTACATTTTCGATGCGCAATTCACCGCAAGTATGAGTTCTGTACATTTATTTGAGTTTTATCGCTCAAAAGTAAGGCGATTTTGTTAAAATAGAAGTTTATTTCACCGAAAGGTGGAAAAGAATGGAGCAATATATTTGTAGAATAGCTATAAAAATATATCTTTAATCTCTGTTTTTGAATTTTTGATAGTTATGAGAAGATTAATAGTATTTTTATTAGTAGCAGCAAGTATGTTAGAATTGAAGGCGCAAGACCCTCATATCACTATGTTTTACAATGCTCCCAATCAGTTAAATCCGGCTTTGACGGGTGTTTTTAACGGCAACTATCGAGTTAGCGCATTGTATAGAAGTCAATGGGGCGAAGTACTGAGAGAAGAAAACACAAGTCAATTCAGAACAATGGTCGCTTCAGCAGACTTTCGTCTGCCTGTCAATAAAAATTCATTAGGAATAGGGTTACAACTACTCAACGACAAAGCATCAGCTTCTGATTATGGTACATTACGCGTAGGAATGTCTTTCGCTTATTCTATGTCTCTTGACAAATGGAAAAAACATAGATTATCTATAGGATTACAAGCAGCTATGATACAACGCTCTTTTAGTCCTGATGGTTTACGTCTAGGACATCAATGGAATGGAAGTTTTTATGATTCGAGTATAGACATAGGAAACGATGCTTACTTTAATACGCTAAATCAGAACAGAACTTTTTTTGATGCATCAGTAGGCGCATTATATTTTTATAGAAGTAGAGATAATCGCACATCTGCTTATGGTGGATTTTCTTTTCAGCATTTGAATGAGCCTAATCAAGCTCTCGGTGTAGCAGAAGCTAAACTTCCTATACGGTTTTCTGTGCATGCAGGAGTAGAAGTCCCTGTCGCAGATCAATTTAGTGTATTGCCTAAATTTTTATTTCAAAGTCAAGGACAAAACATAGAAACTCTTTTCGGAGCAGATATGCGTTATATTTTTGACCCTAGAAATCCTGCTGGAAACTCTTTTCACCTAGGTGCTATGTATAGAATGGTAGGCGGGCTAAATACTGACAACTCAAACAGTTTGAACAGTGAATCTATAGCTATTCTTACAGGAATCACATTTAATGGTATAGGAATAGGTGCTGCATATGACATCAATGTATCTGAGTTTGCAGATGCTACATTGACAAGAGGTGCATTTGAGATTTCAGCAAGCTATATTGGAAGTTGGGAACGAAGAAAAAGCCCAATTACTCCTTGTCCTACTTTCTAATTTTTTATTTCCAATAATTTCTAAAGAATTCATCTTAGCAAAGTTGTTGGTTGATTACTATGAAAAAACTTATCTATTTTTTATTGTTTACTTGTTTATTCTCTTGCCAAAGAG
>JBMZDS010000058.1:0-6065 GCA_049614465.1 Chitinophagales bacterium | reverse complement strand
ATGAAAAAACTTATCTATTTTTTATTGTTTACTTGTTTATTCTCTTGCCAAAGAGATGACTGTAATATTGAATTTAGAATTCAAAACAATTTAGGTGAGTCTATTTCAAGATGCTATCTAGGAGCAAGAATATTTAAAGGAAGTGATTCTTATATGACAAAGTCGTATGCTGTAAAATGGACAGAATTGGCAGATGGAGAATTGACAAACTACAAATCTACTAAAGGTAAGTTTTGGGGATATTCTAAATGTAGTCTTGAGTTTTATGGGGAAAACTCTAAATATCCGCATCAAACCCATATAGGAGCAATAGACACTGCAATAGCGAAACTAAACATTCAATTAATCGCTGATTCTATAGAACATCCATACACAGAAGAAATGATTTACAACAATCGTTTGCCAAATGGAAAATACACATTAACTATTGAAGGATTTCACCCAACAATATCTCAAACAATTCTAGTAAGTATTACAAAAGATGAATAATAGCAGCTATTTGACCAGCTCAAGAGCAACTCTTCTATTTGCTTGGTGTTGAGAACCATCACAATGAACATTTTCATAGCACCCATTCTCCAGGTATTTATTACCTATGATAATTACTTTCAATTGTGAAAAAGAGACTTCTTGTTTCATTAAATAATTAGTCACTTCCTCCACTCGCATTTTAGAAATATAATCATCTATACTCGCTTCTCTATTTGCATCTGCATAGCCTGTAATTTTTAGTATAGTATTAGGTTCTGCCTTTAGCCTACTAGCTACATTTATTAGCATCGTTTCTATTTCTTCTGTTAATAAAGCTTTGCCTTCTGCATAAAGGATCTCTCCCTCTTCATAAAATGAAGAAGGCAGTAAATCTTCTACAAAATCTTCTTCTGGTGCATTTTCTTTATTGAATTCATCTTTCATGACTTCAACATCGACATTGGTATATTCGTAGTTAGATTGATTTGTCGAAACATTGAAGCGAGATTTTTCTTCTACTTGTGTTTTTACAGGAATTGCTTCTATTATTTTATATCCCTCTGGCAAACTGTCTATCAATCCAATATCTTCAACTTCACCATTATTAGTATTTTCTACTGCAAGTATACTTTCCCCCAATGGCATCAATTTTACAGTTAGAGTAGGCATTGCTTGTACAAATTCTTGTGTTACATTTAGCTCCGCAGTTTCCGTTTTATATCCTTCTTTTTTTACTTCTAGAGAATACACATTATTCTTATTCAAATTTAGTGAAAACCGACCAGTAGAACTACTCATTACAGAGTCTCTCAAAACACCATTCTTGTATAATAAAACTGCAACATCCTCTAGCGGTGCACTTGTGTTTGTATTGATAATAACACCATTAATATTATATGCCATTGCCATGATACTGGCAAACAAAAAAGCTGCACTTAAAATTATTCTTCTCATTGATTCTATTTTTATTTCTTCAATTTATTTGTCAAAAATGGTGCCGTAGGAGAATTCTTAACTTTTAATATCCCTTCTGGTGCACCTTCATAAAGAAGGTTTCCTCCGTTTTTTCCGCCTTCTGGTCCTAACTCTATCAACCAATCTGCACATTTCATCACATCAGGATGATGCTCTATAATCACGACAGTATGTCCTATTGCTATCAAAGCATTGAAGGCATTCATTAGCTTATTGACATCATCAAAATGCAATCCTGTTGTAGGCTCATCAAAAATAAACAAAATAGGCTCTGGAGATCTACTTTTGGTAAGGAAAGATGCCAATTTCAATCTTTGTGCCTCTCCTCCAGATAGTGTACTACTACTTTGTCCAAGTTTTACATACCCCAATCCTACATCAACTAATGGTTGTAGTTTGTTTTTTATTTCTTTTATACTACTAAAAAAATCCACTGCCTCTTCTATACTCATTGCTAAGACTTCATAGATGTTTTTATCTTTGTATTTTACATCTAAAACTTCATTTTTAAATCGTTGTCCTTTACAAGTCTCACATTGTAGATGGACATCTGCTAAAAACTGCATTTCTACTACAACTTCGCCATCTCCTTTACATGTCTCACATCTTCCCCCTTCCACATTAAATGAAAATGCTTTTGCCTTAAATCCTCTGATTTTAGCTGTTTGTTGTTTTGAATACAACGCACGTATTTCATCATATGCTTTTACATATGTGACAGGATTGGAGCGAGAACTTCTTCCTAAAGGATTTTGATCGATAAGTTCTATATGTTTTACTGCACTTATATCTCCAGATATACTTTCAAAATCTCCTGCTTTTTCACCATTACCTTCTAGCTCTCGCTTCAATGCAGGATAAAATATCTTTTTTATCAAAGTCGTTTTACCCGAACCACTCACACCAGCTACAACAGTCATACTATTGAGTGGTATTTTTATGGACACATTTTTAAGATTAAACTGTGTAGCTCCAATGATTTGTATAAAATTGATTGCTTTTCTTCGATTTTCAGGCAATACGATTTCTTTTTTGCCATACATATAGTCTGCAGTTAAAGTATCAGCAGTTTTCAAATCCTCTGATTCACCACTAAAAACCACTTCACCTCCATGAATTCCGGCTTTTGGTCCTATATCGACCAAATGATCGGCCTGTTGTATCATGTCTTCATCATGCTCAATCACAATAACTGTGTTGCCTAAATCTCGAAGATTTTTTAAGACAGTAATCAATCTATCTGTGTCTTTTGGATGCAAACCTATACTCGGCTCATCCAAAATATACATAGAAGCAGTCAAATTACTACTCAAACTTCTCGTTAGTTTTATACGTTGTGATTCTCCTCCTGATAGCGTATTCGCTACACGATTTAATGTAAGATAACCCAACCCAACTTCCAACAAAGTTTTCAAACGGGCATCTATTTCGACCAAAATACGCTTAGCAACATTGCGTTGGTAGTCACTAAGATTGAAATGCTGAAAGAAATCATACAACTCATCTATAGGCATAAGCAACAACTCGTCTATTGACTTACCATCAATTTTTACATTTTGTACATCACTTCGCAAACGAGAACCACCACAATCCATACATCCTGTACGACCTCTATAGCGAGAAAGCATGACACGATATTGAATTTTGTAACTATTGTGTTCTACATACTTGAAAAAGCCATCTATACCACCAAAATATTTATTGCCCGACCACAGTAATTTTCGTTCTTTTTTAGTCAAATCTTTATAAGGTCTATGAATAGGAAATTTAGACTTATCTGCAGCATAAATCAATTCATTGAGCCATTCTTTCATTTTATCTCCTTTCCAACAAACTACAGCGCCTTCAAAAACAGAAAGCCTTTTGTCTGGCACCACCAAATCTTCATCTATTCCTATGACAGAACCAAACCCTTCACAGGTTTTACATGCACCAGCAGGACTATTAAAATTGAAAAACTGCGGTGTTGGCTCTTCAAAAACATGTCCATCAGCTTCAAATCGATTGTTAAATATTCTCTTTTCTCCATCAACGATTTGAATAAAACACTCCCCTTTACTTTCAAAAAATGCCGTTTGAATAGAATCCGAAATTCGAGAACGCATCTCTTCATCATCTCTGACAGCTATTCTATCGACAACGACTTCTATTTGTGCATTTTTTACTTTTTCATCCAAAAGTGATTCTACTTTGACCATTGTGCCTTCTATATTGACACGAACAAAACCTTTTTGTAGCAAAAGATTCATCTCATCTTGCCATTTGTCTTGAACCTTCAATGGATAAGTAATAAGTAATTTTGTTTTTTCTGTCAAAGAAAAAATATAATCAACAACATGATGTACTTCATCTTTACGTACTTTTTCGCCAGATTTTGGTGAAAACGTCTCACCTGCACGTGCATACAATACTCGTAAATAATCAAAAATTTCTGTTAGCGAACCTACAGTTGCTCTAGTTGTACGTCCAGAAACTTTCTGATCGATAGCTATGGCAGGACACAATCCTTTGATGTATTCTACATCTGGTTTATTCATTCTGCTCAAGAACTGACGAGCATAGGAAGACAGACTTTCTACGTATTTTCGCTGCCCTTCGGCAAAAAGTGTATCGATACAAAGCGATGTTTTACCAGAACCACTCACACCCGTAAAAACCACTAATTGATTTTTGGGAATAGTTAAATCTACATTTTTAAGATTATGCACATTGGCATTTTTAATCTCAATAGTAGATGATTTCACAGTGTTTTGAGTAGTTTTAGACACGTAATAGGTTTGTATTATGACAAAAAGATTACAAATTTCGACAATAAAAATGGAGATACCTATACTATTTTTAAAAAAAAGTAGTTATCATTGTCTTAAGAAGAAGCAAAAAACCATTTATTGTGTTTCGGCACGGTTTTTGCAATTTTTTAACAATCTGCATTAAAGCAGTTTTTTTAATCAAAACAAACGCATATAGAATAGAATCTACTTTTTAAACCATTTATTATTCACTATTAAAAAAGTAGAGCTATGCGTAATTCACTCAAAACAGATCAGGTATTAGTTAATGAGTTCTTGGCAGGCAAAGAGCAAGCCCTTGAGCAATTAATCACTCGTCACAAGGAAAAAGTATACACCTCTATTTATATGTTTACTAGAGACACATATTTAGCGGAAGACTTGTTTCAAGACACGTTTATCAAAGCGATAGACAAACTTCGTCAAGGAAAATACAAAGAAGAAGGCAAGTTTCTACCATGGATAATGCGAATGGCGTACAATATATGTATCGACAATTATAGAAAAAGTAAGCGTGCACCTAAAATCGCTAACTCAGAAGGGTTTGATATTTTCAATATTTTACCTTTTCAGGAAGAAAGCCCTGAGGATATGATGATAACCAATCAGTCAAAAAGCAAGGTCAGAAAACTCTTGGATGAATTGCCAGAAGAGCAAAAAGAAGTCGTTTTACTACGTCATTACTATGATTTTTCTTTCAAAGAAATTGCAGAACTAACTGGTGTAAGCATCAATACAGCACTAGGCCGTATGCGATATGCACTCATCAATCTACGTAAAGTAGTGACTGAAAAGCAGATTAGCTTGTAGGCGAAACTTCAATAGATAGAATTAAGATAAGGGCAAATTATATATTTGCCCTTATTTTTTTGTGTAAATTTGACTTTGTATGAGCAATTTATTCAAAGACTTTTCGCCTACTTCTACCTCAGAATGGCAAACCAAAATAGAAACGGATTTAAAAGGAAAACCTTTTGATAATCTAAAAATCAATCTTGGGAATCAAAAGATTAATCCTTATCACAGAACTGAAGATCTTGCAACTATAGATCATTCCGATTTGGTGAAATATGGCAATGCAGGTTGGCAAGTTGGAGAGGTTTTCAAAGTAGAAAACATAAAAGAAACGAATAAAAAAGTACTTAATGCCTTGATGAATGGCGTTGATGCTCCTACTTTTTACTTTGAAAAAAACATCAGTGATGAAGATTTTCTAAATTTATTTGAAAATATCGGAGTGGAACACATCACAACATATTTTTCGATAGGAGAAAATGTAGATGAAGAAAATCTACACAATCAATGGATAGCTTTGCTTGCGACTAAGCAAGTTTCTACTACAGCAAGTTTTTTTCCTAAACAGAATATAGATTGTACAGTTTTTTTTGATGAAGAAAACGCTATCAAAGAATTGCAACAATGTAAAAATACATTTAGTCTAGATAAAACACATTTTACACTTTTTGTAGGGAAAAATTATTTGCAAGAAATTGCAAAATTGCGTGCATTTCAATTGCTTTGGTTAGATTTTTTGAAGGACGAAGGTGAAAAACCATTTTTACCGAATATCTCTGTACAATTTTCGCCAACGGCTTATGGAAACGACAAACATGATAATCTTATCAATGCTTCAACATTGGCAATGAGCGCTATTCTTGGTGGAGCTTCGCAGATAATAGTAAGACCTACAGGAAATAGCGATACTGAAAGACGACATGCTCGAAATGTACAATTGATTTTGAAACATGAAAGTGGATTTGACCAAGTCACAGATCCAGCACAAGGCAGTTATCAAATCGAAAAAATGACCGCTATTTTGGTAAATGAAGT
>JBMZDS010000057.1:0-8219 GCA_049614465.1 Chitinophagales bacterium | reverse complement strand
TAGCATCTGGAGCTGCCTTATACAATTCGTTATAAAGTTCGAGTATTTTTTTCCAGTTTGTTTCTTCAAACGATTTCGCTTTTAGATGCTCTACTGCTATAGAAGCTTCTATGTGATAAATCGAATACTCTTGATATTCCGTAGTTTTTATCATGGCTTCATTGCCGAGCCGTATGAGTGGGAAATACCACTGGGTTCTGTCTTGATTTTTTAGACTAATGCTTTCAAAATTCTTATCAACTTTTGACTCTATACGAGCCGTATGGAAACACATCAGAGCAAACAATGCATAGCTTGTTCCTGTTCGTAATTCTTCTTTTGATAATAAGAGTTTACATAGTCGAAGAGCTTCTCCACAGAGTTCTTTTCTGATGAGTAATTTTTGATGATTAGAGTGAAATCCTTCATTGAAAAGGAGATAGATAATTTCATAAACTCTATCTAATCGATCAGTTAATTCATTACTCTTTGGAAACTTAAAATCAATTCCTTTTTCAACAATTGTTTTCTTAGCTCTTGACAATCGTTTTTTGACTGTTTCGGGCTTTAAAAGTAATGCAGCCGCTATTTCATTTTGACTAAATCCACCTATGGTTTTCAATGCAAATGCAATTTGATCTTTGGGATTGAGCGCAGGATGACAAGCCGTAAATATCATACGTAATTGACTATCATCTATAGCTTTCTTATCAAATAATGGGTCTATAGCTATTGTAGCTGTTCCGTAATCTATTTTTTCTTCTCGATTTTTGTCTGCATTTATCTTCCTGAAAATATCAATCACCCTGTTTTTGGCAGCTTTAGTGAGCCATGCTTCTGGATTTTCGGGTATTGTAGTACGCCATTTGAGTGTAGCAGTAGCAAAAGTATCTTGCACAGCATCTTCTATAGTCGCAAGATGTTGTAGTCCAAATATGCGTGTCAAAATAGAGACCATCTTTCCGTACTGATGCCGAAAAAGATGGTCTATAAGTTGTTGGTTTTTCATGAATTTTTAGTTGTCAAAAACTACGATTTCACGTACTTCTACAGTTCCACCCAGGTCGTAGTCAGGATATCCTTGTGCTATTTCGCATGCTCCTTCAAGATTTTTTGCTGACACGACATAGTAGCCACCTACCACTTCTTTGAGTTCGGCTAGTGTACGGTCAGTGACAGTTCTTTCTGATCCGCTGATATGTCTTACTTGTGGGTGGAGTGCATGTCCATCTTTTACAACTCCTTGCTCTTGCATTTGGCTATTCCAAGCAAACCATTTCCCCATTCGTTCTTGCATTTGTTCTGGAGAAAGTCCCATTTCTGCGTAGTCTTTTCCTATAAAAATTAACATAAAATCTTTCATTGTATTTAGTTTAAATGAAGTTGTTGAATCGATTTTTTAACAACTTCTATTTTTAAAATTTGGTTAAAGTTATTGATTTTTTATTGCATTGACATAAAAGGACGTATTTCTACTTCACTTCCATTTTGTGCAGCCAAATGTGGATGGTCATTAAATATTGCTTTTACTTCTTCAATGTTTTCACCTTGTAATATTGAGTATCCACTAATACTAGAAGTACTTACTGACCAGTTTTTGTCTTCGCTTGCTTGTGTCCCAGGTAAAAGTGGTGCGCCAAAGTCAACGATATGTTTTTCATTTTTGGCTTTCCATGACATCCAAGCTTTCATGCCTTCCATTTTTTGTTCAGGTGTTGCTTGGGCAAATCTTGCCGCTGATTCAGGCGTGTCTTTGTAAATTGCGATAAATTTTTCCATTGTTTTAGTTTTTTAATGTTTTGTAATGTTGTTATCGCCTATATAACGAAGCCAAAAATAAAAGGGGGACACTTTTTCTGAAAAAGATATTTTGGGTACTTTTTTTCTTTATTCCTACGTTTTGTATTTTTAATATCTTTGCACAACTTCATAATGAGATTTCCTTTGAAAAAAATATTGGCTATAGTATGTATAATTTTTACTTGTTCTTCTTTTGGACAGAAGAATAGTGATGTAGATGAAGACTATATAGAATTATTTCCTCATCATATTTCACTTACTCAGAGTATTTTTAGAAAAGATATAGGGATAAGTATCAAGGAAAAGAAATATCCAAGATTAGGCTATACGATTAATAGTCGAATGAAATTGGGCTATCATATTGCTTGGAAATTTATTTCTTTTGGTTTTGCAGTCAATATACCTATAGGGGGCAATGAAGAGAAATATGGACAAACGAACACCTTTGATTTTAGAACTAATTTTTTCATAAAAAATAAAATTTTAGGTGATTTCTATCTAGTACAAAGTAATGGTATGCATCTATCTAATCCTACACAGCATATACCCGAATTTAAACGTACAGACAATTATCCTCAATTTTCTAATATGAAGGCTACGCAGATAGGGTTGGATGTTCTATATATGTTCAATGGGTCTGAGTATTCATACAAAGCTGCTTTTGGACAAAATGCGCATCAATTGAAGTCAGCCGGCAGTTTGTTAGTAGGAGGGTATTTATATTTTATAGGAGTAGATAATGATGGATTGCTGTATCCATTAGCAGATACAAGTTCTTTTGTTCAATTGACAGATTTGAAGGGATTCAATATCACTACTTTTGGTGCAGCGGCTGGGTATGCACAAAATTTTGTGGTGAAAGAACATGGACTAATAGGTATGATGGGACTGATAGGAACAGGATTGAGCTCTTTTACTGAAAAGACGCTTACAGGAGAGACAAACGATCATAACAATTTCAGCACTCGAATAAAATTGAAAGGAGTACTAGGGTATCAAGGAGATGTCCATAATGCGGGCGCACAGCTCCAAGTAAATGCTCTTTTGACTACTTTTGCAGAAGGAGTAAGAGGTTCTTCTATACTTGGATATACAGGGATTTACTATAAAGTACAGTTCCCGACTAAAAAGTATAGGAATTGATGTGTGAATTATTTCAAAGTAATGCTTAGACTATCTTCTATATCAATACCCGTTTCTAATTTGTTTTCTTGCGTCACGCGAATTTCACCAGAATACAAAGTGATTTCATCTTCATTTTTATAGGATGATAAAATATTTTCAGCAGTAAATAGAAGAGAGCCATTTTTCTTATATGCTTTCATGTAATTGATGTTTGAATATGAATTCCTATCTCTAATAGTTTCGGCATGAACTATTAACTTCAATTTTCCATCTTCATAATACTCTTTGTAAATACCATTATCGATATTTAGCACTTCTTTTATTTCCCCATTTCTATAATAGGTCGTTATATTTCCTATGGGAAGCCGATTTTTAACACTAAAAATTTGCCATATATTTCCATTGTCATATGGTATTGTTACTATCCCATTATTTATGCCCACTACCAACCAATTTAGCTCAAAATACCCTTCCCAATCATAAGGTTTTTGGATAAATACGGTTTGGCTATCTTTTGCATGTGAAATAGATATTAAACACCATCCTTTTTCATGATTTAAGTGTCTATAGGTTCTATATATTCCATTGCTTTGAGTTCCAAAAGATACATCATGTATAGTATCGGAGTTATTTAAGACACTCCATATATGCGAACTGTCATTATAAAATAAATCTCCATTATAATTACTACTTACTTGTCCTAATAAATGAAGCGTAAACAGCATCGATATAGCTGTTATTATTCGTTTCTTATTCCTAGACAAAAACATTTACTTCCTCTTTTTCTCTGTAGGAATAAGTTTATTAGCAATTGTTTCTAGGTATTCTTTTCGTTTATTGACAACATCTATAGCAAGAAATAAAGCTTGACGAATAGAAGTTGCGTCAGCTTTATTTTTTCCAGCTATACGGTAAGCTGTACCATGATCTGGAGAAGTACGAATAAGGTCTATTCCTGCTGTAAAATTGACACCTTCATCAAAGCAAAGAGATTTGAAAGGGATCAATCCTTGGTCGTGATACATAGCGACTACGCCATCAAATGCTTTGAAGTCAGAACTGCCAAAGAATCCATCAGCAGAGTATGTCCCAAAAGCATATATCCCTTTACGTTTAGCTTGTGCAATTGCAGGTTCTATGACATCTATTTCTTCCTTACCAAGTAGTCCTCTATCTCCTGCATGAGGATTGAGTCCGAGTACAGCAATTTTAGGACCATTTATCATGAAATCTTGTTTCAAACTTTGATCCAAAATTTCGATTTTATTCAAGATACTTTCTGTTGTAAGTTTGTCAGATACATTTTGTAATGGGATATGATTTGTTACTAGCCCAACTCTTAGTGCATCACTTGCAAGGAGCATCATACTCTTTTTATCTCCACAAAAATCAGTGATGTATTCGGTGTGTCCTGTAAATTTTTTATCTGCAATTTTGGCAACTGTATTTTTATTAATAGGAGCAGTGATTATCGCATCGATATGTCCATCTTTCCAGTCTTGAAGTGCTGTATTGATGCTATCAAGAGCATAACGAGCGGCTACTTCAGTTTCTTCTCCCATATTGATGATAGGTTCTTGCTTGATTGTACTGATGATAGTTGCTTGTTTTTTGTACAAATCATCCCAAGTTTTGAACTTAGCATATTGAAAACGCTTATTCTCTATTACTTTTTTGTAGTAAGATAATACTCGTGTAGAACCATAAATAACAGGCGTACAGTATTGATATATTTTTTCGCTAGAAAATAATTTGATAATGACTTCAGGACCTATGCCATTGATGTCACCTATTGTAATACCTATTATTGGTTTTTTCATTTCTTTTAATTTTTAGGGAAAATGAGATTAGTTGATTATTGACATTTTTCTTTCAAAAAATCTACCATCAATCTAACGCCTGTTCCTGTCGCATATTTTCCTCTATATTTATCTTGTGCTTTGATATATGCTGGGCCAGCTATGTCAAAGTGCATCCAAGGATAGTCTATAAAATGTTCTAGGAATTTTCCAGCAGTAATCATGCCCGCAGCAGGACCACCAAGGTTTTTAATATCAGCAATATCTGATTTTATCATATCACCAAATTCTTCCCAAAATGGAAACTCTACTAATCGCTCATGTACATTATTTCCACTTGTTTTCAAGTCATTTTTAATGTTTTCATCAGCTGTGCCCATACATACGATACCATACTGTCCTATCGCTCTAGCTGCGGCACCTGTAAGTGTAGCAAAGTCAAAAACCATTTCAGGATTATATTGTTTTGCATAGTGTAGCGCATCTGCCATGACTAGGCGACCTTCTGCATCAGTATTGAGTACTTCTACAGTCTTGCCGCTATACATTGTGATAACATCGCCAGGAGCTACGGCATCCAATCCTGGTCTATTGTCTGTAGCAGAGATAAGTCCTACTACATGTATCGGTAATTTCATTTTTGCAATAGCATGTAGTGTACCTACGACTACAGCCGAACCACCCATGTCACATTTCATCATGTCCATAGAGTTAGGTGTTGGTTTCAAGCTCAATCCTCCTGTATCATAGACAACTCCTTTTCCTACAAGGACGATAGGTTGTGTGTTTTTTGCATTGCTTGGTTTCCATTCAAGAATATTGAATGTAGGAGGTTGTATACTTCCTTTGTTGACGGCAAGAATACCACCCATTTTCAATTCTTCTATTTTTTTCTTGTCAAAAACAGTTGTGTTATACCCTGATTCTTTTCCAAGACGCTCCATTTCCTCAGAGTACCTTGTAGCATTTAGGAAAGAATGCGGCTCATTGACTAAATCTTTGGCAGCAAATACACTTTCTACAATTGTCTGTAGATTACTCATCTGTTCCTTATCTACATCATTTTTTAGCGATAGATTGATGACAAATTCTTTTGCTTCACTTTTATATTTATTGAAAGTATATGTCGAAAGTAATAATCCTTCTAGAAAGTCAAGTGTTTCTTCTTCTGTACAATTGTTGACAATTTCAATATCATTTACATCTAACTCTTTTAAGTTTGAAAAACAATCAAATCCTGCCACACGATTTTTCTCTTTTTTATCTGATAAAAGGATAATACGAGTGTAGGCAGCAGAACTGTGAAATGAAAACGCTGATTTTTCACCTTCTTTTAGTTTTTCTTTATTTTCTGCTGATAAAAGTCCATCTTCGATACTTGAAATATCATTAAAGAGATAAACTTTGTTAGTAGCTGAAGAGTTAGATATCGTAAAATTCATAATAGGATAAAATTTTTGAGTAGCAAAGGTAAAATAAAAAGACTGACGAGTGGCAAAACACGAACATATAAAATTAGATAAAGGCTTAGGACAACATTTTTTAGCAGATGTAGATTATCTTCATCGAATAGTCGATACTATAGGTGAACATGTAGGCGATATGTCTATGGTAGAAGTAGGTCCTGGTGCTGGAGCGATGAGTGAGTATTTTATGCGAAAAGAAAACTACAAACTTATAGAATATGATGAGCGGTGGGCAAATTATCTGCCAGACAAATATCCTCATCTAGAAGGGAAGGTATTCAATCAAGATTTTTTGCAGACGGATTTAAATACGTTGTTTGATGAAGAATTTGCTGTGATTGGCAATTTTCCTTACAATATTTCGTCACAGATTTTATTTAAAATACTTGACTACAAAGAAAAAATACCTGTGATGGTAGGCATGTTTCAAAAAGAAGTAGCGGAACGTGCCGCTGGGAAGGAAGGGAAAAAGACATACGGAATCTTGAGTGTATTGTTATCTGCTTATTACGATACAGAATATTTATTTGATGTACCTAGAGAGGCGTTCAATCCTCCGCCGAAAGTAACTTCTGGTGTTATGATGATGAAAAGGAAGAAAAGCCTAGACTTGCCATGCGATGCCAAATTGCTAAAACAAATTGTGAAAATGAGCTTTAATCAAAGAAGAAAAACTCTCCGCAATAGTTTGAAACCAATGATCAATCATAATGAAGAACTCAAACAACTCGAAATTTTTGATAAAAGACCCGAACAGTTGAGTGTTGATGCTTTTTTTAATTTGACAAATCTGATAGCAACTAATCGATGAAAAAAGTACTCATCACAGATAGTGTTCATACTATATTAATAGAAGGATTAGAAGAAGCAGGTTTCCAATGCCATTATCAGCCTGATATTTCCTATGAAAAAGTAAAGGAGATTGTGGGAGAGTATCATGGACTGATTATCAATAGTAAAATAAAAGTCAATCGAGATTTTATAGATAAAGCTGTCAAGTTAGAATTTGTAGGACGATTAGGCTCTGGTATGGAAATATTTGATTTGCCTTATGCGAAAGGAAAAGGAATCAATTGTTACAATTCGCCAGAAGGAAATCGTGATGCCGTAGCAGAGCATGCGATAGGAATGTTGCTTTCATTGTTTAATAACATCAATCAATGCGATGCGGAAGTCAGGCAATATATATGGCAACGAGAGAAAAATAGGGGAGTAGAGCTTGGCGGAAAGACAATTGCATTGCTAGGTTATGGTAATACAGGAAAAACAATGGCAAAAAAACTATCAGGCTTTGATGTGAAAGTTTTAGCGTACGATAAATACTTACACAATTATTCGGATGAATATGCGGAAGAGTCCACTTTAGATGAAGTTTTTGAAAAAGCAGATATTCTTTCATTGCATCTTCCATTGACGAATGAGACAGAAAATTGGATTAACAAATCTTTTTTGTCATCATTTAGTAAGAAAATTTATCTGATAAATACTTCAAGAGGAAAAATAGTGAACTTAATAGACCTAATAAGGGGTTTAGAGCGTAAGGAATTGTCAGGATTATGTCTGGATGTATTCCCTAATGAAAATTATGACATTTTTACGACAGAAGATGTCAAAATTTTTAACAATCTTTATGACCTGAAAAACACAATACTTAGCCCGCATGTTGCAGGTTGGACATTCGAATCAAAAGAAAAAATGGCAAAAACACTTTTGATGAAAATTTTAAAGGGTATTGATTTTCAACATTGAGAACTAGAAATTAACATTTATTTACAAATTCGTGATAAAATGTTTTTAGTTTTTCAAAACATGCCTATATTTGGCGAGCTGTTAAAAAAATGTTAAAACAAATAGTATGCAAAAAAATTATTTATTAACTGTATTAATGACCATCTTAACTTTGTTTGCCGTAGCGCAGAACGGAGAGATAAGTGGTAAAATTACTGATGAGAACGGAGAAGGAATTCCATTCGCCAATGTAGCCATAGTAGAAAATGGTGTAGCTAATGGTGTAGGAGCTATCACAGATTTTGATGGGTTTTACTCTATA
>JBMZDS010000056.1:0-8242 GCA_049614465.1 Chitinophagales bacterium | reverse complement strand
AAAGGAAAGCAATTCACCAATAACTTATTTGGACATTTCATATTTGGTGGTGAGTTTCAGTTTGGAAAAGCATTTTTATTGGGATTTGGATACAATCATCAGCGTAGAGCAGAAACTAAATTAACTAGTAAAGGCGGGTTGTCTGGTTTTAGTTTTGGATTTGGACTACACATCAAACGATTTGATATCCAATACGGAATGGGGAAACATGCTCTCGCAGGTACAGCTAATCATATCACTGTCAACATCAATCTATGCGAGCAAATCAAGACAAAGAAGAAGTAATTTGTATGTCATGTGAATTTTCCCTAACTTTAAAACATGAAGAAGCTAGGGATTATATTCTTACTCGTTACGATTACTGTTTTAATGATTATTGCTATTCCTGTACATCCTAGTGCAATGAGAAAGTATCAAAAGCGATTATATCAACAACTCTTATTATTATGAAGAAATATGTAACAATAATTTTTATCGCTTTATTAGGCTTTGGATTGCTTTCATTAATAGCTGTTCCAATTATTAGTCCTCAAAATACTTCAGAATTCAACGAAACAATCATTAGTACTTGGAATCACTATGAGAAAAGAGATGTGAATTGGAATAGTATTCCTTTATCAGCGCAAGAAAAACAAATCAATCATACATATTACAGTTCTCAGGCGGTAAGTGATTCTACAGAAATAGTGTATTGTAAATGGTTGGGGAGTGATATTTTAGAGCAAGACACGCTATACATTCATGAGTTTGAAAATAGCAATGGATATTCATTTGTATATATGGAGAATGCTTTGGGAGATACATTTACAATTTCAAGTTATTTTTATGATTCATTAGACATCAATCCCTTCAATTATACAGCAACATCAGAAGTTGTCCGTATGGCAAGGCAAACCTTTTCTACTAGTTGTCCTTGCAAAAGTAGTGTAGCTGTCTTTGACAGAAATCTAGATAATGATTTGATGCTTATTCGTCCAAATCCTATTAATGATTTCATTGTTATTGATAATAATTTAGAAGATTTTCAAGATGTGCTTGTTGGAAGTATTTATAGTTTAGATGGGAGAGTAGTCAACACATTTGCCATAGAGAGTAATGTGTCAAAATGGTTAGATGTTTCTTCAATTTCTAATGGGATTTATGTCGTTGTTGTTGAAGATGACAATGGTTTTTTATCTGCTAAAAAAATAGTAATACAGTAATGATATTTTCTTTTCAAGAAATAAGCTATTTCGTATTAAAATTGTTACCTTTGCAGCCCGTTTTTGAAGCGAGAATAATTATTTTATATTTTTAAACACTGTCTGTCATCTTCGACAGGCATACAAAACTTTGTCTATCAAGACAATTTTATCACATTACACACTATGAGTAAATTTGATGAAGTAATAGCGAAATCGCTAGAATTAGTAGAAAAAACAGGTGTTTCTGTCAATGAAGACTTGTTGAGAGCTGTATCTAAAGGTTTAGGTCCATCTATCTACAAAGCAGATGCTGCAACAGTATCATCTAGCGATGAGAAAGAACTAGAAACAGTAAAGAAAAATTTCCTAATCAAAAAACTAGGACTTGAAGATAGCCCAGCATTGGATGAAGCTATTGCAGAAGTAGTAGAAGCATTAGGCAAAAGCACTAAAAATAAAATGCGTACTGTATTTTATACGCTTTTGGTACAAAAATTTGGCAAAGAGGATTTGTATGAATTGACTCCAGCAAAAAAAGAAACGACAAAAGAGAAAATAAAAGAAGAAACTGTTGTAGAGGAAACTCCAGCAGCAGAAGCGACTAACCTTGTAGCTGAAACTCCAGCTGTAGAAGAAGTAAAGGAAGAAGCTGCTCCTGTAGCTGAAAAAGTGGAAGAAACTCCTGCCGCTACTGAAACTGCTGTAGAAGAAGCAACTGAAGAGAAAAAAGTAACTGCGCCAGTATTTGAAGAAGATACTACTGCACACGATGATTTTGACTGGTCTATAGACAAAAGAAACGTAGCAGCATATGATATGGCTCGTATTGCAGAAATGGAAGAAGAGTACACACGTACTTTGACTACATTGGCAGAAAACGAAATCGTATCTGGAACAGTTGTAAGTATTACATCTTCTGATGTAGTCTTAAACGTAGGATTTAAGTCTGACGGTATGGTTGGTCTTTCTGAGTTTAGAGACATTGAAGATTTGAAAGTAGGAGACGAAGTAGAAGTATACGTAGTTACTACTGAAGATGCTAAAGGACAATTGGAGCTTTCTCGTAGAAAAGCAAAATTGTTGAAAGCATGGGAAAATATCAAATCTGCTCACTTACAAGATGAAGTAGTAAAAGGTACTGTTTTGACAAAAACAAAAGGTGGATTGATTGTAGATGTTCACGGATTGGAAACATTCTTGCCAGGATCACAGATAGATGTGAAGCCAATTATCGATTATGATAGCTACGTAGGAAAAACTATGGAGTTCAAAGTAGTGAAGATAAACGAGCAAATCAAAAATGCTGTAGTATCTCACAAAGCACTTGATAGAATCTGATATCGAAGAGCAAAGAATGGAGATTATTTCTCAATTAGAGAAAGGTCAAGTATTAGAAGGAACAATCAAGAATATCACAGATTTCGGTGCATTTATCGATTTAGGTGGTGTAGATGGTCTATTGTACATTACAGACATTTCTTGGGGACGTATCAATCATCCAAGCGAAGTATTAGAATTGAACCAAAAAATCAATGTCGTAGTACTAGAATTTGATGACAATAAGAAGCGTATCTCTTTAGGCCTTAAGCAATTAACTGCTCACCCTTGGGATAATCTTTCTGAAGAAGTAGAAGTAGGTAAGACGATAAAAGGTAAGATTGTAAACGTAGAAGACTACGGAGCATTCTTAGAAATCCAACCAGGAATAGAAGGATTGATACACGTATCAGAAGTTGCATGGTCAAATGAGCCAATCAACTCACGTGAATTCTTTACAATGGGACAAGAATTCGATGCTGTAGTAATGACTCTTGATAGAGAAGATAGAAAAATGTCATTATCATTGAAGCAATTGACTCCAGATCCATGGGGCGAAATCGCTAAGAAATACCCAGTAGGAGAGAAAACTTCAGGAGAAGTGAAAAATATCACTCCTTACGGTGTATTTATCGAGTTAGAAGAAGGAATTGGCGGTATGATACATATTTCTGACCTTTCATGGACAAAGCGTTACGCGCATCCATCTGAATTTACGAAAGTAGGTGAAAACCTAGAAGTAATCGTACTAGATATAGACGATGATAGTCGTAAATTGTCATTAGGACACAAGCAGATAGAAGAAGATCCATGGGATACTTTCGAATCTGTTTTCCCAGAAGGTTCTGTACATGAAGCAACTGTATTGTCTCATGAAGACAAAGGTGCTATTGTATTGTTGCCATACGGATTGGAAGCATTTGCTCCTAACCGTCATCTAAAGAAAGAAGACGGAAGTAAAGTAGCTGTCGATGAGAAATTGGATTTCAAAGTATTAGAATTCAACAGAAACGACAAGCGTATTATTGTATCTCACTCAAAAGTGAATGATGATAATGCTTATGCTGAAAAAGAGCAAAAGTCGAAAGATAGAAAAGCAAATAACGAAAGAACATCTAAAGCTGTGAAAAACTTGAACAGCAAAGTAGAAGCATCTACTTTAGGCGATTTGGACGTATTAGCTGAATTGAAAAAGAAAATGGAAGGCGAAGGAAACTAATTCCTAGCTAGAAATTTTTAGTAAAAGAGAAGAGATTGTCGCAAGGCAATCTCTTTTTTTTATCCCTATAAACAAACTAAAACACAAAATATCACGTATTTATAGGTATAATAAAGATAGAAAAAAATAATTCTGCTTGGGAATTCGCAAAGGAAACCTATTTTTGCATTCCAAATTTTAGATAAAGATATACTATGGCAAAAAAATTATTGATAGTGGAGTCACCCTCCAAAGCAAAAACGATACAGAAGTATCTAGGAAATGATTATGTCATAGAATCGTCTTATGGACACGTTAGAGATTTGCCAAAGAAAGATATATCGATAGATGTCGAAAATGATTTCAAACCCAATTATACAATTTCGGCAGATAAGAAAGATGTTGTCAATAAATTGAAGAAAATAGCGAAGCAAGTAGAAGAAGTCCTACTCGCAACGGATGAGGATCGTGAAGGGGAAGCTATATCATGGCACCTTTGCGAAATACTCGGACTAGATCCTGCTACAGCAAAACGAGTTACTTATACTGAGGTAACCAAATCAGCGATATTAAAAGCAATAGACAATCCTAGAAAATTAAAAATGGGATTAGTCAATGCACAACAAGCTAGGAGAGTAGTTGATAGATTGGTAGGTTATGAATTATCACCAGTTCTTTGGAGAAAAGTAAAGCCATCACTTTCTGCAGGACGTGTACAGTCTGTATCCGTTCGTCTTATAGTAGAGCGTGAGCGTGAAATCATGAATTTTGATTCTACTTCTTTTTATAAGGTCGTAGCATTGTTTGATGTACAAGATGCTAGAGGCAAAAAAGTAATCTTAAAATCAGAACTGGGTAAGAAGCTCAAAACAATTGTAGAAGCAGAAACATTTTTGAAAGCAGCACAAGAATCTGTTTTTTCAATACTCAATATCACAAAAAAACCAGCAAAGAGAAATCCTGCACCTCCATTTACAACTTCTACACTACAACAAGAAGCCAGTAGGAAATTGAGTTTTTCGGTAGCTAAAACAATGCAGGTTGCACAAAAACTATACGAAGCAGGACATATCACTTATATGCGTACGGATAGCGTCAGCCTATCAAAAACAGCTATTGATGGTGCAGCAGCAGAGATAAAATCTGCTTATGGTGAAGAATATTCTAATACACGCCATTTTAAAACGAAAAATAAAGATGCTCAAGAAGCGCATGAGGCTATTCGTCCTACTAATTTTGCCAATCATGAAGCAGGAAACAATTTTGATGAATCTCGCTTGTATCAATTGATATGGAAAAGAGCCATAGCATCACAAATGAGTGCTGCAGAGCTAGAACGTACAATTGTGGATATAGATGTGTCAAAAGCAGATGATGACCTCAAAGCAAAAGGAGAAGTTTTGATTTTTGATGGTTTCTTGAAAGTATATCTAGAAGGAAAAGATGAAGAAGACGAAGATGATGATGTAGCAGGAATGTTGCCACCTTTGAGTAAAGGACAATTGCTTGATTTGAATAAAATGACCGCTACAGAGCGCTTTACAAAAGCATCAGCAAGATATACAGAGGCAAGTCTCGTTAAGAAAATGGAAGAACTAGGAATAGGTAGACCATCTACTTATGCACCTACAATCTCTACGATACAGAAAAGAAATTATGTATTGAAAGAATCACGTGATGGAAAGGAACGTAAATACAACTTACTGACACTAGCCAATCAATCTATTAGCAATACAGTTTCTACAGAAATCACAGGAGCTGAAAAAATGAAACTTTTCCCTACAGATATAGGAATGGTTGTCAATGACTTTTTGGTGGAACATTTTGGCGGAATCATGAACTATGCTTTTACTGCAGATATGGAAGCGCAGTTTGATGAGATAGAAAAAGGAAAAGTAGAATGGACATCGCTTGTAGGAGATTTTTACAATCCATTTCACAATACAGTAGAACAAACGCTCGAAACAGCTGAACGTGCTACAGGAGAACGCTCATTGGGCAATGACCCTGAGACAGGAGAACCTATTATCGCTCGTATGGGTAAGTATGGCCCTATGGTACAAATGGGTGTCGCAGATGAAGAAACAGGCAAAAAACCAAAGTTTGCGAAGCTATTGGCACATCAGCATATTGAGACGATAACATTAGAAGAATCTTTAGAATTGTTTATTCTACCTAGAGAATTAGGCGAATATGACGGTGAAATGGTGAAAGCATCTATTGGACGTTTTGGGCCTTATGTACAGCATGGCAAAAAATTTATCTCTATCCCTGATAGTAGTGGATTTAATGTCTATGAGATAAAGCAAGTGCAAGCTATAGAACTTATCGAAGAAAAAAGAAAAGCTGATGCACCTGTAGGCGAATATGAAGGATTTCCTATTCAGAAAGGCGTTGGCCGTTTTGGACCATTTTTAAAGTGGAATAGCATTTTCATTAATGTCAATAAACGATATGACTTTGACAATCTTTCAATGGCAGATATGGAAGAGTTGATAGAAGAGAAAAAGCAGAAAGAACGTGATAAATTGATACATGACTTTGTAGAAGTAGGTATTCGTGTAGAAAAAGCTCGTTGGGGACGTTTTCATGTCAAAAAAGGAAAGATTAAAGTAGAATTGCCAAAGACGACAGAGATAGAGAAAATGACGCAAGAAGAAGCGGTAAAACTCATAGAAGCCAAAACACCTAAGAAGAAAGCTAAGGCGAAGGCAAAAAAGAAATAAAGTGAGTAAAGCAACAGAAATAAATGCTTTAATTCGTTTGTTGGATGATGAAGATCCAAACGTCTATAAAAATGTTACAAATAAGTTAATTTCTTATGGAAAAGAGGTTGTGCCTATGCTCGAATCAGTATGGGAGGATGATTTTAATCCTGCGGTACATGAGCGAATCGAAAACCTGATCCATCAAATCAATTTTGAGTCAGTTAAAACTCAACTCAAAGATTGGATAGCAGATGAAGAACATAATCTACTTAATGGTGCTTTAATTGTTGCTAGCTATCATTTCTCTGATGTCAAAAAAGAGCATGTACAATTGATGGTAAGCCAAATCAAGCAAAAGATATGGCTAGAATTGCATGACTATCTGACACCGTTAGAGCAAGTTAATGTCTTTAATCAGATTTTTTATGGTCTATTGGGCTTTGGAGGAAGCTATTCGCAAAAGCCCGAAATGCGTGATTATTGTGTCAATTATGTATTAGAAAGTAAAAATGGAACAAGTATTTCACTTGGTCTTATTTATATGATTATTGCACACGAATTACAATTGCCGATATACGGAGTATTGCTCAATCGTCATTTTGTATTGTCATATCAAAAGCGATTTATTCAAGATTTTACACAAGATTATGCAGAGGAAAGTGTTTTTTACATAAATCCGATGAATAAAGGAATGGTTTTTCAACGTGAAGAAATCAAAACTTATCTCAAAAGTCTTAAACAAGAACCGCAAACAAGCGATTATACTCCAGCAAGTAATAAATTGATTGTCCTTGAATTGTTGAAATACCTTTTACATTATTTTTCTAGCAATGATGAATTACAAAAAGTAGAAGAAATACAGCTTTTGATTGAGTTGTTTGAGTAAAGGAATACTTATAAATTTTTCCCACAACAACGCTTATATTTTTCACCACTACCGCAAGGGCATGGGCTATTGCGTCCTATTTCTTCTTTTTCTTTGTCTAAATCTACTTCAGTCATATCTTGTTTGAAGATTTTCTCTAGTGATTTGTACAGTTTTGGATGATTCTTTTCTAGTAGCAATGGTCGCTCAAAAAAGTATTCACTTGCGACAGCGAAAAACTCTATTTGGCTAGTACCTCCGTATGGATTGATGTCGGATTTTCCTTCATGAATATCTGCTATTTTTTGATTCATTAGGTCTAACCAAGGCAATATATATTGGTTGTCTATCAATACTTTAGGAATTCCATCTATAGTTCCATCGAGCTTATCTATAAGATGTACAAATTCATGAATTGCTGTATTTTTCTTATCAGAATCATTAGAGAATCCATCATGCAATGCTTTTTTGGAGAGAATCATTTTTCCATTCATATAGCCTGTTCCTACCATGCCAAGGATAGAACGATCTGGACCTTCAGTGGCAAATTCACGATTAAATCTATTAGGATAAATAAGTACTTCTTCAAGATTAGGATAATGCCAGTCTCTAAATGCAAAAATAGGAATAATCGCACTTGCTGCAATTAGGTATTTATCAAGCTCATCAATAGTTGTTTTTATAGGAGTAATCTTTGTATTCGCAATGAATGTTTGCATTTCTTTTTCAAAAAGCATCTTATCTTCAGGAGAAAGTGCATGATAAAAATTGATTTTCTCTGCTAATTTTATTTTAAATGTAGTAGGAATAGCTTTATGAACAATTGATGAATTTGTCTTTTGGTTTCGCAGCCATACAATACTTGCGAGTAGAACCAGAACTGCTATAAGAATGAAGATAAATGTAATCATAGATTATTGTTCGTTTTCGTAATAAACTTTATAGAATGTTCCTTTTTCATCTCTTCCTT
>JBMZDS010000055.1:0-8290 GCA_049614465.1 Chitinophagales bacterium | reverse complement strand
AGATGGTCGTAAGCGAATTTTGAAAGATGCTTTTCGAAAAGATTTGCCAGCAGAATTGTACAATCGCAACAAAATGGGATTTGAAGTGCCTTTGTTACAGTGGTTTCAAACGGATTTAAAATCTATGATTGAAGATGATTTGTTGAGCGAAAAATTCGTTGAAGACCAACAAATATTCAATCCTCAGACAATCAAAAATCTAAAGAGACAATTGTTTTCTAGCAATCCAGGAGAAGTTCATGCCAAAATCTGGGCTTTGATTGTTTTTCAATCTTGGTGGAAAAAATACATGATGTAATGGCAAAGAAAAAAGTACTTAGAATAATCAATCGCCTCAATCTTGGAGGACCAACATACAATGCAGCTTATCTAAGTCGATATCTGGATGATGAGTTTGAAACATTGCTAGTCGCAGGTATGAAAGATGAGAGCGAAGCAAGTTCAGAGTTTATAGTAGAAAAACTGGGTTTAGAGCCTGTCTATATCAAAGATATGCATCGAGCTATAAATCCATCAAAAGATAGAAGTGCATACAAAGAACTTCGCAAAATCATCCGAGAATTCAAACCTGATATCGTACATACTCATGCTGCAAAATCTGGAGCACTAGGAAGATTGGTTGCTATTAAGGAAGGTGTTCCAGTGGTTTTACATACTTTTCACGGACATGTTTTTCATTCTTATTTCAATCCAATTAAGACCAAAATTTTCTTATTTATCGAAAGATACTTGGCAAAAAACAGTAGTAAAATCATAGCCATAAGCAACAAACAGTTTGAAGAATTGCATAATGATTTTCACATTACGACTAAAGACAAATTTGAAATTGTGCCTTTAGGGTTTGATTTAGATAGATTTCAAGAAAATAATGCCGAAAAACGAACTGTTTTTAGAAAAAAGTATGGCTTAAATAATGAAGACATTGCTATCGGAATTATTGGAAGATTGGTTCCTGTTAAAAATCATCACTTGTTTTTAGAATCATTTACTCAAGCAAAAAAGTCGACAGAAAAATCTATCAAAGCCATCATTATCGGAGATGGTGAATTGCGAAAAGAAATAGAGGCGATGTGTACAGCATTGAACTTATCTTTTTCTCCAGATTCTGCACAAAATGTAGATGTCTTATTTACTTCTTGGATTAAAAGTATTGACACAGCTTTGCCTGGATTGGAAATTGTTGCCTTGACTTCGCTCAATGAAGGAACACCAGTAAGTCTTATCGAAGCGCAAGCTGCAAATATTCCGATTGTGAGCACACGAGTAGGAGGCATAGAAGATGTGGTTTTAGAAAATGAAACTGCTTTTCTTTCAGAAAACGGTGATGTTAATGCTTTTGCAGAAAATTTGAATAAACTAATCGATAATCAAGGCTTGCGAAAATCCTTTGCTCAAAAAGGAAACGAACATGTCAAAGAAAAGTTTAGCTATCAACGATTGGTCAGTGATGTCCGAGATTTATATAATCGACTTTTGAATAACAAAGCATAATTTTTCTCGTTTATAGATTGTTTTGTAATTTCAAGCGATGATTTTCAGAAAATACTTCATATTGTTTATTTCTATTTGTTTTGTGTCAGGACTAATGGCGCAGGATATAGAGGTGTCTTCTTCAGGTCAAAAGCTAACGAACAAAATTTCAAAATTTAGATTGCTTGGAAAGGTGGGTAGCAACTATGTGGTCGAAAGATATGGAAGCGACAAACACATTTTTGATATATACAGTAGCAAATTGAGTTACAAGGCATCTAAAGAATTTTTGCTCGAAAAAAATCAAACATTTCATAAAACTTGGCTGTTACCTGATGGTGGATGGATTTCTTTTGTAGAGAAAGAAAAAGATTTTGCGGTATTGAAGACAGTGCAAGTCGATGAAAACTTCAAAATAGCGGATAAACAACAAGTTTTAGACACTATCTATGAAAGACCAGATTTAGTCACAAGTAATATTCGTAGCAAAAAGTCGCTTAATGAAAGCCACACTGTTTTCTATTTGCCTGTATTTGATAATGGAGATGTAGATTATTTTCTAGTGCATGTTTATGATCGAAAAATGAACCTTGTGCAAACACAAAAACTATCGCAAGAAGTCATTAAGGAAAGTGGATTTGCAGATTTAGAAGTGTTTAACGATGGTAGTTTTGTAGCGATTTTTCAACAAACAGATGAAAAACCAGAGCATTCGGGAGATGTGTCTTATGCTCTTTTCTATTCTTCTATTGAAGGAGATGTACAGGAGTATGAGTATCAACCTCAAGATGCGGTTTTTAAAAAGCCAAAATTTGAAATTGACAATGCAAACAACACATTGCTAATAGCAGGTTTTTATCAATATGAATACAGTAAAAAGAAGAGTATAGCTGCGGATCGTTTTTTTAGTGAGCAAATAGATTTGCAGACAGGCGAAACAACAGCAACAACTGTAGAAGAATTTAGTGACGAGTTTTATTTTGAATTGACAGGCAATGAAGAGGAGACGGAGCCTAAAATTCTATATACTTTTTATGTAAAAGAAATTATTGCAAAGGCAGATGGAGGAATGTTGGTCATCGCAGAATCTTTCTATAAAGATCAAGAAGAAAGCTACAATAATAGTCTTTTTTCATCGCCTACTTATAGCAATTATGTGCCTGTAGAAGTCTATCACTACAATGATATAGTTGTATACGATATTGATGATTCTGGTGAAATAGAAACACCAAGATTGATATACAAACGACAAACATCGCAAGATGACAGAGGTTCTTACAGTTCTTTTTATACTATGAATGGGCAAGACAATCTTCGTTTGTTGTACATGAGCGCAATAGAGCAAAATGCAACGCTAGATGAATTTATCTATACGCCAGATGAACAGAATAATCCAAGTACTGTTTTTAATGTAGGTGCAAAAGACGTTTTTCCTATTGTGAAAATGAGTATTCAGACGGCTCCTAATGAGTTGATTATTCCAAGTTTTGAAAACAACCAAGTCAGTATCATTAGAATGACTTATTCTCAATAAGTATTCCGTATTTTTGCTCCATCAATGTTACGTTTACTAAGCACCAATAACCCTACTTTTTCTTTTCTACTCTGTATAATAATTGTAGTAGTGTTTCGCTTGCCATTTATTTATTTTGATATTGACTTGAGTCTTTGGGAGCATAACTTAGCACCATTAAGTCAGTTTTTTGTTCAAGTGGTCGGTTTAGAATTGTTGAGCAATAAAATCTTTAATTTAAGTATATCAGGGTTTTTAGCTTTGTTTCAAGCACTTATCCTTGCTAATGTTTTCAATCGAAAAAGTTTTTTTGGAAAGGAAACATATTTATTACCTTGGGTTTTTATTCTTTTGATTCACTGTATACCCTTTTTTGTAGTTTTTTCCCCTGCAATGGTTGCAAGCACTCTAGGAATAGCTGTTTTTGGATGGTTATTGAGTCTTGATAAAAAGCGAAACCTTATTAAATTTATTTTTAATATCAGTTTAGTCGTCTGTCTTAGTTTTTTGATTTGGTATCCTTCTGTTGCCTTGTTTTTCTTTTTGATTTTAGTGCTTTTTCTTAAAAATGTATTCTCGTTTCGCGCATTACTGGCTTTAATAATAGCTGTGTTTATTCCTTTTATTTATATGCTGTTCTATTTTTTTATGACAGACAATTTTCCAGACGGACTACCTGTATTATTTGCCACATTTGACTTTAATAATTTTGCTGTACGTTCCCCATTGACGAACAATATGATAGCGGTGACTGTTATGGTTTTTCTTTTAGGTATTATAAGCTTTCTCAGTACACAACAATATGCTAAAAATACGATTCAAGAAGTGCGCACTCAGATAGTATTGCTCAATCTATTTTTGTTGGCGATTGCTTTAGGTTTTTGGTTTCAAACAATCAATGAAGCAGCTAGTTTTATCGTCTTGATTTTTCCACTAGCAGTCTATCTTACTACATTTATCCACAGACAAAAGAATAAAAAAATTGCAGAGGTAACACATCTCGCAGTACTTTTGTCGAGCATAGCATTTTTTACCCTTTTAATTTTAGAGATATGAAATTTGGAGTAGTTGTTTTTCCGGGATCAAATTGTGATAGAGACATGATACATGTACTCCGCAATGTAATGGAACAAGAAGTAGAAGAAATTTGGCATAAAACAGATCATTTGGATGGATTCACTACAGAAGATTGTATCGTTTTGCCAGGAGGGTTTAGTTATGGAGATTATTTGCGAACAGGAGCTATTGCACGTTTTTCACCAGTGATGAAGCACGTCATAGATCATGCTAATAATGGTGGAAAAGTGTTTGGGATTTGTAATGGTTTTCAGGTGCTTTGTGAGTCAGGACTTTTGCCAGGTGTATTATTAAGAAATGACAATCAAAAGTTCATCTGCAAAAACGTACATCTAAAATCTGTCAACGATGATTCTATTTTGACAAATGGATTAGCAAAAGATACTGTTCTAAAAATTCCTATTGCACATGCAGAAGGAAGATTTTTTGCTAAAGAAGAAGAAATGAAGTCTATTATTGAAAATGGACAGATCGCTTTTAAATATTGTGATGAAGATGGGAATGAAGCTGTTTCATGCAACCCAAATGGTTCTTTAGAAAATATAGCAGGTATTTCTAGCAAAAATGGAAAAGTAATAGGCATGATGCCACATCCAGAGCGTGCAGCCGAAGATATACTAGGCAATGCTGATGGTTTAGCGATTATGAATTGCTTGCTTGATATGGTGTCTGCATAAAAATGAAAAACATTTGGGCACATATTGCGCTATTGGGTGCTAATCTCCTTTATGGCGCTAACTATACAGTTGCTAAGTTTGTAATGCCCGAATATCTTGAGCCTTTTGGCTTTATATTTATGCGTGTAGTAGGAGCAGTACTTTTCTTCTGGACAGCTCACTTTCTTTTTTTGAAAGAAAAAGTAGCTAAAAAAGACATGATTCGTTTATTTTTCTGTGGAATGTTTGGTGTTGCACTCAATCAATTGATGTTTTTCAAAGGACTAAGTCTTACCCAACCACTCAATGCTTCATTAATCATGATTACTACACCTATTTTAGTAATGCTGATTTCTGTTTTTGCAGCTAAAGAGAAAATGACTTGGTACAAAGCAGTCGGAATGTTGCTAGGAGCAGGTGGCGCATTTTGGGTCATAGGAGGAGACGATTTTAATTTTTCATCTTCTACGGCATTAGGCGATTTTTTTATTTTTATCAATGCAACTTCATATGCTATTTATCTTATTTTGGTTAAACCATTGATGAAAAAATATAAACCTTTAACAGTTGTAAAATGGGTTTTCTTTTTTGGTTTTATCCCTGTTTTGTTTCTCGGAATGCCTGATTTTTTATCCGCAGACTTTAGTGTTTTTCCTCCTGATATTTGGTGGTCAGTTGTTTTTGTTGTGTTTGGAGTGACATGTGGAGCATATCTTTTCAATGCTTATGCAATTAGCAAAGTAAACCCTTCTGTTGTAGGGATTTATATTTATTTACAACCTATTTTAGCTACATTAGTGGCTTTATTTTTTGGAATGGATAAACTGACAATGCATAAAATAATGGCTGCTGTGATTATTTTTGCAGGAGTATATTTAGTTAGTTTTTTCAATCCTTCTATTTTTAAAAAGAAAGCAATATGATTTTTTCAATGACAGGTTTTGGTAAGTCCAAAGCAAGCATGGGCAATGCACACTATCAAATCGAAGTAAAATCACTCAATAGCAAACAGTTAGATATTCATGTGCGTATTCCTATTCATTTCAAGGAAAAGGAAATTGCGTTTAGAAAACTAATCAATACAAAACTCTCAAGAGGAAAAGTTGAACTAATTATTTCGGTTGAAAAAGGAGAAGAAAGTTCTTCTCACATCATCAATCCAAGTATTTTGCAAGGTTATATTGCACAGCTGAAAGAAATGGGTTTGTCTGCAGATTCATCTGTTGTAAGTGCTTTACTCAAAATGCCCAATGTGCTGAAAGTAGAAGAAAATGCTATTGAAGAAAAAGATTGGCAAGCGTTGTTAGGTGGAATCGAAGAGGCTCTAGAAAAATTGACTGATTTTCGACTACAAGAAGGAAAAGCAATGCAAGAAGATTTTGAAATGCGTATAGGCAAAATCGCCAATTTTAATAAAGTGGTGGAAGAAAATGCACCTAGTCGTATTGAAAAAATAAAAGCACGTATCAAGGAAAATTTGACAAAAATAGAAGATATAGAGGTCAATGAAAGTCGCCTAGAACAAGAATTGATTTATTATTTGGAAAAATTGGATGTGACAGAAGAAACCGTTCGTTTAGCGAATCATTGTACTTATTTTTTAGAAACAATGAATGATGATACTGTGACGAAGGGGAAAAAGCTAAACTTTATAGCACAAGAACTTGGTAGAGAAATCAATACAATAGGATCAAAATCAAATGATACTGTACTACAAAAAACAGTCGTTGATATGAAAGACGAGCTAGAAAAAATCAAGGAACAACTCAACAACGTATTGTAATGCAAAAAGCAATTATTATTACTGCTCCATCTGGAGCAGGTAAGACTACATTAGTAAGGATGCTACTAGAAAAAAGAGACGACTTATCTTTTTCTATATCTGCCTGTACGAGAGAAAAACGTCATTATGAAGAGCATGGAAAGGATTATTATTTTCTGTCTATAGATGATTTTCGACAAAAAGTTGCTAATGATGAATTTGTAGAATGGGAAGAAGTCTATCAAGACATGTGTTATGGCACTTTACGATCTGAAGTAGAAAGAATTTGGAGTGATGGAAAGTCTGTTATTTTTGATATAGATGTAAAAGGAGCTGTGAATGTCAAAAAATACTTGGGTGATAAAGCCTTGGTAGTTTTTATCAAGCCACCGACACAAGAAGAGTTGAAAAAACGCTTAATAGGCAGAGGCACCGAATCTGAGGCTACACTCCAAAAAAGATACAATCGCTCATTAGAAGAGCTCGCTTATGAACCAAAATTTGATACAGTTGTTGTCAATGATGATTTAGAAGAAGCCTTTATTGCTTTGCAAGCAAAAGTGGATGCTTTTTTGAGAAGCTAAAACTATTTTATAAGCAATTTCTGAACTCCGACACTATTAGCTGTAGCTACTTTTAAGAGATAAATTCCTGTAGATAAATCGTCTAGCTTGATTTCTTTATCGACATTGTGATATTCTTTAAGAATAGCACCACTTAAGCTGATGATAGTTGCAGATATTACTTCATTTTCACAATCTATCTTTATGACATCACGACTTGGTTGAGGATAAATATTAAAAAATGTATTGTCTACATCTTTCACTCCCACAGTCTTTCTAGTGATAGTAAATGTAGTATCCATATCACAGACTTCTTGTACACTCTCATCATATCCTATCAGGTATACATCTTTTATCGAAAAATCAACATCTACAGGTTGAGCAATAGGCCATACTTCATCTTCAATTCCCCATATTGATTTGATAATCCCTCCACTACCACTTCTGCCTTGATGGTCTATACCAACTACAGCCATTGCGAGTTCCCTATTGTCGTAGTTGTCTCTAGCTAGTTTAAAATGATCTTGTTCATAAAACCCAAACCAAGAATCCACTCCTTGTGTGCTTACACTATTAGCAGTGATATAGGTTGTATCATATACAATTGTAAAAGCAATGCCATAAATATCATTTGCCATGACATTGTCATTGCCTACGGCTATTTCGAGTTCTATTTTATCTTCATAGATATCATTTGCTATTAGACTAAAATAAACTGGGATGTCACATGTGCCATTATTAATAGGAAGGGATGTGCCTGCATTGTGTACAGATTTATAGTTGTTAAGGATGCTGGTTGTGTCAAGCACATTGATTTGTCCATCACCATTGGCATCAGTATGTTTGGCATCAGTATTAGTTATGAATGGATTGTTGATGTTTGTTGCCACTTGTCCTACCCAGCCGATGACAGGATTTGTACGAGCATTGGTGGTCAACCCATGTCGTAGCCCTATTGCAAGTGCATCTTTCATATCTACTACTCCATCATGATTGGCATCACCAGGAAAAACAACATCAGTATTGACCTGCATATACATTAGATTGCGATAATTATTGTTGAGCGGCAGTTCTTCTATAATACTTCCTGTCGTCACATCTATGCTCAGTAGCGTTCTTGTTGTTATTCCGTTTATATTTTTTTCGGAAACAGATAAAACATTGTTTTTGTCAAAATCAAATGCAAGCCCATTTTGTGGGTATAGATAGGCTTCGTTGGCACAGTCATCACAAGAAGGCAATGTGTCTA
>JBMZDS010000054.1:0-8311 GCA_049614465.1 Chitinophagales bacterium | reverse complement strand
AAATTTATATGAAATTAATTACTCCTCTCCTTGCAGCCAAGCATCTAGTGCATATACTTTTGCTCCGTGTATATCTAGCCATTCATTAGCTTCTTGATTGACGGATTGTAATATGTAGTAGGCGTATGCTTCTACATGATTTGTCCCAGCTAGTTCTCCAAAAAATGGCACATACATTTCCCAATAAATACCTTTTGCTTTTTTAGGTTTTGGTTTGAGTTCTTCTATTGTTTGAAAAAAAGAAGCGGTATTTTCTACAAACAGATCGACATCACTTCTTCCTTTATTTTCTTCTAGTGTATTGGTCGCTGCTAGCATCGCTAGCATGATTTCTGCTGCTGCAAACTCATCATCATCCATATTTGGATTGAGGAATATATTGATACTATTAGGATCTTCTTCGTCTAGTTTTACACTACCGTAAAACTGCTCTGTAAGCATTTCCATTGCCATCTTAGACCGTGAAGTAGAAGGCTCCATTAGTAGAAAATAATACAAACTCAATAAGGATTTTGCTTTTTCACCTTGATCATACTTAGTGACTCCCAACAAAAAATGACTGCTCGAATGACTTGGATTAAGTGTAATAGAACTGACTAATTGTTCTTCTGCACTTTCATAGTCATTTAGCTTATAATAATTGAGTGCAAGATTGTAATGGAGTAAATAATGAGAGTATCCTTCTTCTATAGCCTGATTAAAAATAGCTATCGATTCTTCTGTTTGCTCCGCATTATCTAGGCATGAACCATAAGTGATGTAGGCTTCAAGCATATAATCGCCATTCATATCCAATACTTTCTTGCTGTACTCTAATGCTTTTTCGTACTCTTGATTATACATATATGCCATCGATATTTCAGAAAACACCAATGCCGAATTCGAATCTATTTCTAGTGCTTGTTCATAGTATTCAATTGCTTTTTCGTAATATCCTTTGTCAAACATTTGTACACCTAGATAAACAAGACTATCTATGGCTTCCTCTTGCGCATAAGAACTCAATCCTGTGAGTATAAAAAGTAAAATTGTAAGAATTCGTTTCATTGCATTCTATTTTTTTGCAAGATAGAAAAACTTAACTTGATAAAAGAAAGACAATCTAGAGGTTAGATTGTCCTTCTTTTATAGCATTTACTTCTATTTCATTGTATAAGAAAAGCCTAGCTGAAAAGAACGTCCTACTTCATATCGCTCAAAGACTTGACTATCTGACTCATATGATTCATAGAGTTTTTCTCTTTGGTCTCCTATTAGATTTTGAATACTAAAACTTCCTTTCCATCTTTTGTTTTTTCCAAACTGCTGAGATACTTTAAGGTTTAAACTATGGAAAGATTGTTCATACACATCTGGTCTTACTCCTATACCTACTACGGCTAGTCGCTTGCCTTGTACATTGTAGCTCAGGTTGGCGCTCAATCCTATCGAATCATTCTCATAATTTAAAGCTGTATTGACGATAAAAGGAGACTGCCCAAACATATCTCTATGTTTTTTGAGTTCCTCTCCATTGCGTAAGTTTTCGCTTCGTGACTCATATTCTGTTCTATCATCTGCCGTACCAAATACATTGTCATCTCCTGCTCCCACTATCACTTCTGTCATGTCTAATAGCGACTTTATGTAGGTAATATTGGTAGACAGTGATAAGCCTTCTAGTCCTAGTCCTACTTTTGCTTCTACTTCCGCTCCCAACACATGAGCTTTGCCCGCATTTCTAGGAGTGATGTCATTAGGGGCTAGTTCAAATCCTGTGATTTCTATAGGATTTTGAAAACGCTTGTAAAAAGCACTTACAGAGAACATTTCTCCTCTATCAAAGAAATTTTCGTAGCGCAAATCAATATTGTCGATTGTGGTTTTCTCCAGTTCTATATTTCCTATAAATCGTATACCGGACAATGGATCGATAATGCTCACAAATGATTTTTCCTTGAAAGATGGACGAGCAATAGTCCTACTATAAGAGAATCTCAAGTTCATCTCTTCATTGATGCTGTATATCAAATTGACTGCAGGTAATGGATCGTTTTCTGTCAATGTCTTTGCTCCTTCTTTTGGTTCGTCTCTATCTTCTCCTTCAAATCTTCCATAACCCGTAATCCAGTTATCTGTGCGCTCAAAACGTAAACCATAAATAGCTTTAAATTTCTTGTGGATCGGTAATTCATGCATAACATAGAACGCAGATATATTTTGTGTCGCCCTGTATCGATTAGATTGTACTTCTTGCTGCTGAAAAAATGTACCTTGCTGATTGGTAGATGAAAAAATATTCTCTTCGCTTAATAATTCATCCCCATTTCCAGTCCAGTTCGTACTCATATTGTTTTCAAAAAGATAGTGGATGATTTGATAATCTCTATTTTTGAATGTATTAGCAAAACCAAACTTTAATTTTGATTTTTCTCCATTCCACACATCAAACTTGTAGCTAGCATCTGCTTTTGCTACCGCATTGATTTCATTGAGGTTTCTATAAAATCGCTCTGGAACAGCTCCATCTCCATTATCTACCAAAAATTGATCATTACCTTCTGCATCTTTTTCAATAAGATAAGCCGTGCTTCTGATGTCTGGCTCTTTTATCAAAGACAAAGTAGGAGAAAGCTTCCACTCTACTTCCCACAAGTTCGCTTTTAGATTATGCTTCCCTGATAGATATAGATTGGATACTGAACGTTGAGAATAATCTAATACATACTGCTTTAGTGGCAATGCGGTGTTTTGTCCTACATTTTGGATATTATATATTGCTGCTCTAGATACTGCATTTTGGCTATGCAAAAAATTCAAAACAAATTTGCTTTTATCCGTTTTTATAGCTCCACCTACAAGTCCACTCCAAGACACTTCTTGCTCTGAACGCTGACCGTCTATGCTCTGATCTAGCACCAATGCCGTACTATCTTTTTCATTGTCTTTTCTATATCGACCAAATTCGTAGTTGTCATAATGTCTAAATTGATAGCTGTAGTTAAATGCCGCATTGTACCCTAGCGTTATTTTTTCTTTATTGATTTGATTTCCTTTATAGATAGAAAAAGAGCCATTGAGAGGGCTTCGAAAAGTAGTAGGTGCTAATTGATTTTCAAAGCTAGATGTCAATTCTGTCATCAATGCAGGATCTTTGATGTGGATATTGATAACTTCTGTATTTTCATCAAAAGGTAATTCTCTGTACTTGCTCCCAAAGGCAAAAAAAGAACCTGCTCCGCTTTTATATCTCAAAGCATCTTTCTTTAAGTGCATGCCAGTCGTATATCCCATTCCCAATGAAAAACTAAATGTCTTAGCACTTGGAAAACTTTTGGTCTCAATATTGACCATCCCTCCTGTAAAATCTCCCGGTAAATCAGGACTAAACGTTTTGTAAATGACAAGATTGTCAAGTAGATTGGAAGGGAATATATCCATCTGTACTGTATTTCTGTCAGGATCTAAACCGGGTATATCTACTCCATTGAGTTGTGTTTTGGTATATCTGTCGCCCAATCCTCTTACATAGACATATTTTCCTCCCTCTACAGATACGCCTGTCACACGCTTGATGGCTGCCGCAGCATCTCCATCTCCCGTTTTTTTGAACGTCTCTGATGAAATACCATCTAAAACATTGACTGATTTTTTTTGTAATGTTAATACCGCTATATCAGAATTTTTATTTCGCTCTGCCTTTATCACTACTTCTTCTATTTCTAGTTCTTTGTCAGAAAGCTGAACGGTTATATTTTCAATTTCGCCTTCTTCTAATAGTATTCCTTCTATTGTTTTGGTTTGATACGACACAAAAGAAAGGCTTATAGAATAAGTCCCTGCTGATAGATTGCTAATCGCAAAATTCCCATCAAGATCGGTGGTTGCTCCAGTAGTGGTTCCTGTGACTACTACATTAACAAAAGGCATCGTCTCTCCTGTATTTTCATCATACACGACTCCTCTTATTGCTCCTGTTTGCCCAAAGCCTACACTAACTAGTAAAAGAGTAAAAATTGTGATAAATATATGTTTCATTTCGTGTTTTTCTTTTGTTGCGTTTTTTACTAAAAATCAATTTTTAATAGAGGGTTATAGCTTCCCCTTTTCATCTGCCCATGTCCAGCCAGAAAATGCTGCTGGAGTGGCTCCTGTACTAGCAGAAGTAACTACTGAAGCTCCTATTTCAGTATCTGTATCAGCTTGCATTGTAGCTGTGACACATCCACAATCTTCACAAGAACCCGTATATACATTGGCAATATCACTAGCTGTAACAGTCGTAGAAACTAATTCAATATCACTAAAATTAAGAGTATTGTCTGTGACAAGGTGCGTATAAGAGTCTGTCTTATCTGTGCAAGGAATTGTATCCGAAAAACTTGCTCTAATTTTTATTCCAGTAGCATATCCATCCCATACGCAATTCGTTATATTTCCTTGCGCTTTTGATTTAAAATCAGCCCCAGAACCTTCAGTCCCCTCATTGATAAATGTACCATTTGTAATTGTAAATAATCCGTCAGTATAAGTAGCCCCTTCTGGCCCATCTATTTCTAATGCTTCGTCTGTACCTATACCATCTCCTGTGATTACCATAACGTTATTTATAGTACCCGAATAATTTTGATCTATGTCGATAGCATCGTCTCCTTGATATACCACTATGATATTATCAGCATTGACCGTTCCACCAAAAAACTCCACTCCATCATCAAGGTTGGCTACTATTTCTACAAAATCAATAGTAGTTCCTGTTCCCACTCCTCCTAGTGTAAGACCATTTATCTCATTTCCATCTCCTATAGATATGCCTCCATGTCTGATAGAAATGTAAGTCAAAGTTCCAGAATTATCGGCAACATCATTTCCTCCGTATGTACCATAGGTTTCATTAGCAGGAACACCTTCTATCTGTCCTTCTGTATTACCGTCTTCTGAAGATACTGGAGCTTTCCCTAAAATAATGATACCTCCCCAAAGTGAATTTTGTGTTTCATTGAGGTTGGTTCCAGCTGTTTCACCTAGAGCTATATTGTCCAAAACAGAAGTAAAAATAATAGGATTGGCAACAGTACCTTGAGCGTCTATTTTCGCTCCTCTTTCCACTATCAATACCGAAGCTGAAGTCCCTGTTCCTTCTTGACCTTTAATTATCGCACCTGCTTCTATCGTGAGTGTAGCGCCTTCTCTAACTACTACTCTACCTTTTAGTTCATATATCACTTCATTATACCATGTAGTATTTTCTGTGATGAAACCAGATACAACTTCATTTTCTGTATTCCCTGTTTGAGACCACTCAATTTCAGGTCTACATGATACAAGATTAGCTATAGTAAATCCTAATATTATAGACATGATTGCTAGTTGATTTTTCATTCTGAATTTGATTTTATACTTGGTTACGTTTTTCAACTACAAATAACTTACTATCAGTTAATCTTCACTTTTCGCTTTTGTTAAGTTTGTATTAAGTTCTTTTGTGTAACTTTATCAAATAATTAAGTCCTATAAAGAACCATACGGCTCTTATATATTTGTATCTAAAATGAGTTCATATGAAAAATGAAGAGATTAAAATCTTGCTAGTAGATGATGAAGATGATACACTAGAGTTTATCCAATACAACCTAGAACAAGAAGGCTTTCAAGTACGCACCGCCACCAATGGAGTAAATGCAATATCGACTGCAAAGGAGTTTTATCCCCACCTTATCGTACTAGACGTGATGATGCCAGAGATGGACGGGATAGAAACTTGTAATGAATTACGTAAACTAGAAGATTTTAAAAACACCATCATTACTTTTCTAACGGCTAGACATGAAGACTACTCGCAAATAGCAGGATTTGATGCTGGAGCAGATGACTATATATCTAAACCTATAAAACCTAGACTTCTAGTCAGTAAAGTAAAAAGCCTTTTGCGCAGGTTTGATAAAACAGATGATGTTCAAGGGCTTTCCTATAATGGTATCGTTGTAGATATAGAACAACATTTAGTCAAAAAAGACACCCAACAATTTAATCTTCCTAAAAAAGAATTTAACCTGCTCTGTCTACTGATGTCTAAGCCTGGTAGAGTTTTTACAAGAGAAGAAATTCTTGCAAAAGTCTGGGGTACAGAAACGATAGTCGTAGACAGAACGATAGATGTACATATCCGTAAATTGCGTGAAAAATTGGGGGTAGGTTTGTTTTCTACTGTAAAGGGAGTGGGATATAAGTTCAATAAATGAAAAATTCATCCCTTCGAGACATATCTCTAATATCGGCTAGTATTTTGGCAGTACTTACTGCACTTGTACTCTTTGTTTTTAATTTTTTTGCTCAAAATATCCTTGCTTGGTGGATGATTGTCCTTTTAGCCGCACTCGCCTTAGGATTCTCATTTTTTGTGATTTATATTTTGATGGATAGATTTATTTATAGGAGAATCAAACTTATCTATAAAACCATCCACCAACACAAACTGGGCAATCAAAGCCCTCAAGTAGAAGGAGATTTGCTTGAAGATGTAGAGCAAAGAGTAAAGGAATTTAGCAGCACAAAAGCCGCAGAGATAAAGCAACTTCAAGAAATGGAGAAGTACCGAAAAGAGTTTTTGGGCGATATCTCTCACGAATTGAAAACACCTATTTTCAACACACAAGGTTATTTAGAAACATTGCTCGATGGGGCTATAAACAACCCTGAAGTCAATCGCTCCTACCTCATCAAAGCCAATAACAATCTCGATAGACTTTCTGCCATTGTGCAAGATTTGGTAAAAATATCTCAACTAGAATCTGGAGAGCTAGAACTTAATCATCAGAAATTTGATATTGTCCAACTCATCAAAGATGTTTTTGAAAACCATGAAATGATGGCTGACAATAAAGACATTGACTTATTTTTCAAGAAAGGAACACTAAAATCTGCCACTGTTTTTGGCGATAAAAAAAGAATAGAAGTCGTCCTTAACAATCTCATACTAAATGCCATCAAATATGGCAAAGAAGATGAAGGAAAAGTAGAGGCAAGTATCTATGAAATGGATGACAATATATTGATAGAAATAACCGATAATGGTCCTGGTATAGAGGCACAATATCTCTCCAGGCTTTTTGACCGTTTTTTCCGAATAGACAAAGATCGCTCACGCTACAAAGGAGGCAATGGTTTAGGTCTAGCCATTTGCAAACATATTATAGAAGCACACAAACAGACTATTCATGTGCGAAGTACTATAGATATAGGGACAACTTTTGGTTTTACATTAGCCAAAAAATAATACAGATTAAAACTTCGGACACGCATAGATAGAGTTAGACTTACCTCTTTTACAAAAAATATAAGACATATTAAATGTCATAAAGAAGTATTGATCATTTTCTTGACGAACATAATTGTCTAAATCGTCTTCTAAAACTATCCTGTGACTGACTTCCAGACCTAGCAAAATCTTCTTTTTTGTTTTCAATTTCAATCCTACTGATATAGGAAATGTAATCGCAGTATTCTTTGCACCTGATTTGATGTATTGATATTCTGTATCTTGAATATTTCCATTATTACTTGATAATTTTGGATTCGTCTTAGCAATACCTATACCGCCTGCTATGTATGGAGAAAATCGCATGCCATAATCACATAATCGCAGCGGAATAAAATTGAATTCAAACTGCGCATTTAGGTCAAAAACTGGAGACGTAGATTGTAGTTGTCTCACATTTCTCGAAGAATTTTCCGAAAATTTATCATTGCTATACAATGTACCATATAAAAATTGTCCTCTCAATGCCAAAAACTTAGCAAAATTGTAACGATAAAAAACACCAAAAGCAGGACGTGTGGTAGCTATATCTATATCCTTTATAAAGATTGTGCCATTTCCTGGTCCTCCACCAAAATCTCCTAACAAATGAGACGTTCCTACACTCACACCTATTTCGTGTTGTGCAGCTATTTCGCTTATGCAAAACATAAGACAAATAGTGATAAATAGATTTTTCATACTGTACTTTTTAAGTGTTGTCAAGCACGCTTATGATGAGTGCCTTGATGTAACAACGATTTTCATTTCTTAAAAAGTATTCGTGTTGATTTTTGAGAAAAAATAAATGTATTAATGATTGTATTTGGACTAAAATAACATGAACTTCGCTTATCGACTTATATATGTCATATCAAAACGAAAAAAACAAATAGATGAAAAGAATTACTGTTTTTTGCGGTTCAAGCTTTGGAACTGATAATGATTTTGAGATACAGGCTAGAGAACTTGGTCAAAAACTAGCACTTGAAAACATTGAATTAGTTTATGGTGGAGCAGACATTGGACTAATGG
>JBMZDS010000053.1:0-8372 GCA_049614465.1 Chitinophagales bacterium | reverse complement strand
GGAGATTATGTGATTGTGCTCAATTCTGATAAAGTACATTTGTCAGGCAATAAATGGAACGATAAGAAATACATCCGTTACTCTGGATATCCTGGAGGACAGAAAGTAGTCGTAGCCAAAGATTTGAATAAAAAGAAAACATTTGCTGTACTAGAAAACGCTGTAAGAGGTATGTTGCCTAAAAATCGTCTCGGTCGTCAGATGTTTAAAAAACTATTTGTTTACGAAGGTGCGGAGCATTCTCATGCTGCACAGCAACCTAAACCATTAAATATTAAGTAATATGGAAAAGAATGTAGCAGTAGGAAGACGTAAAGCGTCAGTGGCTAGAGCTTTTATCAATAAAGGTAAAGGAGCAGTTACTATCAATGGCAAAGACTACAAAGAGTATTTCTCAGTAGATTTCTTGCAAAATAAAGTAATGGAGCCGTTTGTAGCAACAGAAACTACAGGTCAGTTTGACTTGAAAGTAAATGTGAAAGGTGGTGGTATAAAAGGACAAGCAGAAGCTATCCGTATGGCTATCGCTAGAGCATTGCTTCTAGTAGATGAAGAATACCGTATCCAATTGAAACCAGAAAGAATGCTTACTAGAGATGCAAGAGTCGTAGAGCGTAAGAAGCCAGGATTCCGTAAAGCACGTAAGAAAGAACAATATAGTAAGCGTTAATTTTTTAGAACCTGTAGAAGAAGCGATATAATGGAAAAAATAACACAAAAAGAAATGTTAGATGCTGGAGTACACTTCGGGCATCTTAAAAGAAAGTGGAATCCTAAAATGCTCCAGTACATTTTTATGGAGAAAAAAGGAATTCACCTTATAGATTTAAATAAAACTTCTGAAAAATTAGAAGAAGCGGCTGCAGCTATGCGTCAAATCGCAAAGTCGGGAAGAAAAATCCTTTTCGTAGCCACTAAAAAACAAGCAAAAGAAGTCGTAAGAGATTTGGCTGCTAGTGTAAATATGCCTTTCGTCACTGAAAGATGGTTAGGAGGTATGTTGACTAACTTTGCTACTATACGTAAGTCTATCAAGAAGATGCAAAGCATCGACAAAATGCTAGATGATAAGAACGTAACTAGTCTTACTAAAAGAGAGCGTTTGATGCTTAATCGTCAAAAGATAAAGTTGAACAACGTATTAGGTGGTATAGAACAATTGAATCGTGTACCTGCGGCAGTATTTGTCATAGATATCAATCACGAGCACATTGCTATCACTGAGTCTAAGAAACTAGGTATCCGTACTTTCGGAATGGTAGATACGAATTCAAATCCAAATTTGATAGATTTCCCTATTCCTGCAAATGATGATGCGTCAAAATCAATTACATTGATTACTAAATACTTGACAGCTGCTATCAAAGAAGGATTAGACGAACGTCAAAAAGAAAAAGGTGAGAAAGCTGCGGCTAAAAAAGATGAACCAAAAGCAGAAGAACAACCTGCAAAATAATTCCTCTATGGCGTAGCGAATATTACGCCCAAACCAAGAGAAAATCAAGGTCGGGCTTTAAGCTCGACCTTTTCTATTTAATTAATAATTAACAACAAATTTAAAATATAAAACAATGGCTGTTACTGCACAACAAGTAAACGAATTGAGAAAGCAAACTGGAGCAGGTTTGATGGATTGTAAAAAAGCATTGACGGAGTCTAATGGCGACATGAATGGTGCTATTGACTACCTTAGAAAGAAAGGGGCAAAACTAGCAGAAGTACGTTCTGGTAGAGATGCAAATGAAGGAGCTGTTATCGCAATGACTACAGAAGATAAGACTAGAGGTGTAGTTGTACACGTAAGTTGTGAAACAGATTTCGTTGCAAAAAATGACGATTTTGTTGCTTTTGCAAAAGAATTGGCAACTATCGCATTAGATAATAATCTTTCTTCTAAAGAAGAGTTAGAAGCAGCAAGCATGGAAGGTGTTACTGTAAAAGAAAAATTGACAGAGAAGATAGGTACAATAGGTGAGAATATCCAAATTGCTAACTTTGATACTTTGACAGGTGAAAACGTAGCTTCTTATATCCATGCAGGAAATAGAATTGGTGTACTCGTAGCGTCAAAAGGAAAAGCAGATGTAGATAGTTTCATGAGAGGTGTAGCAATGCATATTGCAGCGATGAAACCAAAGCAAATGAGCTACAAAGAATTTACTGCAGACTTCTTGTCAACTGAGACTGAAGCTTTCAAGAATCAAATCATTACTGAAAATGAAGAGCGTGTACGTCTAGGAAAACACTTGAAAAATGTACCACAGTTTGTGTCAAAAGCACAATTGACTGATGATGTAATGGCAAAAGTAGAAGAAGAGATAAAAGCAGAATTGCTTGCAGAAGGAAAACCAGAGAAAATTTTGGATAAAATCGTTCCAGGAAAAGTAACTCGTTTTGTAGCAGACAATACATTGCTAGATCAAGAATTTTGCTTGATGGATCAGTTCTTCGCATTGGATGGTGACAAGACTGTAGAGCAAGCTGTAGAAGCACATGACAGCAATCTTGAAATCGTAGGATTTAAAAGAGTAGAATTAGGTGCATAATAAGCCTATTTCTATATAAAAATTGAAGGGAGCAATTATTTGCTTCCTTTTTTTATGTCGAAAAACTATTACATTTATATTGTATTCTAGAAATGCTCTCGTATGAATAAATGGATTTATTTTTTACCGATTGTATTGTTTTCTTGTGTCACAGAGAATAGTAATAATGATGTAATTGAGGCAGAAGAAGTCAAAAATGAAGTCGCAGAAATCAAAGAGAAAATGCCATGCGATTTGGAGATTGATTTTGAACAAGAAAATATTTTTTATCAATTTTTTCATGCGTCAGATGATATAATAACTGCCATTCTCCCTGATGAATTCTATGTATACAAATATCCATGTGAGCCTGTCTTGAAAGAAAATGTAGTAGACACAATATATTCTCTAAGCGAATTGGATAATTTAAATACGGAATGGTATGTCAATAAAGAGACTCTACTAAAATGGAAATCTATAGAGGTTGATAATGACACAGTATATATGCCTAATATATATGAAGACATATTTTATCAACTTACTCTAGCTGACACGACTTTTTTAGTCAAAGGGGAGTTAATAGATGGAGAGTTTTATCAGCGAATGGTTTCTTTTTATGATGCTGACCAAAATTTTATTGATACAATTGATTTTGAAGGCAATAATTTTCATGATGTTTTTTCTTTAGATAGCGTTGTTTTAGGTAATGGTCTTGATTTGCATCTATTTTATGAAGGAGGAGAATGTTGTGGTTGCACATCAAGTTCTACAATTCTTTTGCTAGGAGAAAAATCTAAAATTAGTACACTTGGTACAGTCCAAAATTCTATTGAAGGATGCTATAGCGATAAGATAAAGTGGTATTTGCCTACATTACACGTTGACTCCTCTATACGATTAGAGCATTATTTTTATGGTAGAGAGGATAGTTTTGACTTAACATCATCTTATTATGCAGACCATGAATATTATCACAACTATAATAATAATGAGAAGCGATTTGCCAATTGGGTGAATGATAATATCCCATCAACTTATCCTATCGGTGAAATATATGCTGAATTTTATAGTACTAGCAAATGTGATGAAAGTTGTAATGATGTTTTTGATTGTGAAACTATCTATACAGAAAGATATGTGACCTACTATCATTTGTTTGGAGGAGAAACACAAGAAATCACGACCTTATATTGGTTAGATTTTTTTGAAGAATTTTAGAAAATTCAAATAAATATGGGAGCAATTGATTGTTCCCTTTTTTTATGCCAAAAAATCAACTATTTTAGCAGCAATTAAGCAAAAGCAATGAAATATAAAAGAGTATTATTAAAACTCAGCGGAGAAGCCTTGATGGGTGAAAATCAATTTGGTATAGATCCTTATATCGTGTCACAGTATGCTAAAGAAGTCAAAAATGCAGTGGATAAAGGATTGGAAATCGCTATCGTTATTGGCGGTGGAAATATCTTTAGAGGATTGCAAGCCAAAGATAGTGGTATAGATAGAGTTTCTGGCGATTATATGGGAATGCTCGCTACCTGTATCAATGGAGTTGCTTTGCAAAATGGATTGGAAAAAGTAGGCTTGAGAACTCGTCTTATTTCAGCTATTGAAATGAAAGAAATCGCTGAACCTTATATCAGACGTAGAGCAACTCGTCATTTGGAGAAAGGGAGAGTGATTATCTTTGTAGCAGGAACAGGAAATCCATATTTTACTACAGATTCGGCTGCAGCTTTAAGAGCTTCTGAGATAAATGCGGAAGTGGTATTGAAAGGAACGCGAGTTGATGGTATCTATACAGCAGATCCTGAAAAAGACGCGAATGCTAAAAAGTTTGAAACCATTACATTTGCAGAAGTATTGCACAAGCGATTGCCTGTAATGGATATGACGGCATTCACACTTTGCCAAGAGAATGGCATGCCTATTGTAGTCTTTGATATGAATACAACGGGAAATCTGGCTAGAGTAGTAGATGGTGAAGAAGTAGGTACTTTAGTAACCCAATAATTTTTTAGTACAAAAAATACAGAAATGACAGAAGAAATAAACATGGTGATGGATGAAGCAAAGGCTTCTATGGAAAAATCAATGGAACACTATAAAAGTGAACTCAATAAAATTCGTGCTGGAAAGGCAAATCCTGCGATGCTCGGTGGAGTGATGGTAGAAGCATACGGAATGCAGTCTCCACTCAATCAACTTGCCAATGTATCTGTGCCAGACGCACGTACATTGTCTATACAGCCATTTGATAAAACTATTCTTAATGAAATAGAAAGAGGAATATTGCAATCTAATATAGGATTGACACCACAGAATGATGGTGAATTTATTCGACTTAATGTACCTCCTTTGACAGAGGAAAGAAGAAAAGAATTGACAAAGCAAGCAAAAGCAGAATCAGAAAATGCAAAAATCTCTTTGCGTTCGGCTCGAAAAGATGCTATGGATTTTATCAAAAGTCTAAAAAATGATGGTTTGTCAGAAGATATGGCAAAAGATGCAGAAGGGAAAGTGCAAGATTTAGTCAATGGCTATGGCAAAAAAGTAGAGGAAGTATTAGCGACTAAGGAAGCTGATATTATGAAAGTATAGCGTATTTGTACTTTAAAAAAATAGAGAAAGGTTGTCAATTTTGGCAACCTTTTTTGTTTAAGAATGATTACTAGATTACAATATCATATTGTCTAGTAGTTTAATTCCATCTACCCATACAGAAGTAAGTGCGATGATATTTTCTTTTCGATGAATATCCTCTACAGGAAAAAGAGTTTTGGTATCTACGATTTCAAAATACTCTAGTCTTACTTTTTCGTTTTGATTGATAAGATATCGACCGATTCCTTCCAGTTCAGGAATAGAATAATTTTCTTTTTGTGCTTTTATCTCAAGGAGTGTTTTGCTTAAGATGAGTGCATCTTCTTTCCTGCCTTTTGGTGTTAGGCGTACATTTCGACTACTCATGGCAAGTCCATCATCTTCACGTACGATAGGCATTCCTTTCACTTCTACTTCTATCTCTTGCACTTTTACCATTAGACTTACAATAGCAAATTGCTGATAATCTTTCAGTCCCATGTATATTCGATGAGGAGTTGTAATGCGAAGCAGTCGCTCTACTACTTGCATCATTCCTTCAAAATGCCCTATTCGATGTTCGCCTTCCATTACACTGACGATTTTGCCCACTGCAGGCGGATCTTTCACTTCTGTACCATTAGGGTAGACTTCTTCTACAGAAGGAAAAAATAAAATGTCACAACCTACAGACTCCAATAATTTAGCATCCGCTTCTAATGTTCTAGGGTATTTATCCAAATCAGTTGCCTTGTCAAACTGTGTAGGGTTGACGAAAACAGAACAAATTGTGATGTCATTTTCTGCTTTTGATGCTTTTATCAAAGATAAATGTCCATTGTGCAATGCGCCCATTGTAGGAGTAAAACCCACTGTTTTACCATTATTTCTTAATGCTGCTATGTGAGCTGTTAACTCAGCTGCTTTGTCAAATTTTATCATAAGTAAAAATTCGTAATTTCTAATTCATAATTAGATTATGAGTTTTCTTCTATTTTTTGTCCCAAAATCTCCCATTGTTCCATATTGTGGTCAAGATCGTTTTTCATTTGCTCATATTTCTTGAAAAAATCGGCTTCTGCTGTCAATTTTTGATATTCATCTGCATCTTTCAATTTTCCATCGATTTCAGCAAGGGTTGTTTCAAGTTTATTGATTTTATTTTCTACTCTACGAAAATCTTTGCGCCATTCGTGAAGTTCCTTATTAGATGCTTTCGGTTGTTTTGAGACAGACGGCTTACTTTTTTCTACTATTTTTTGAGCTGCTTTTTGTTTTTCTTTATTCAGTTCAAATTGCCTGAAATTGGCAGCATCTCTCAGTCGTAAAAACTCATTGATGTCGCCTACGTGTTCTTTTACTTTTTTGTCTTTAAATTCAAAAACTTTCTCTGTCAATCCTTGTAGGAAATCTCTATCATGTGATACAACTATCACTGTTCCTTCATAATTTTTTATTGCCTGCTTTAGCATATCTTTTGATACTAAGTCTAAGTGATTTGTAGGCTCATCGAGTACGAGCAGATTAGCTGGTTCGAGTAGCAATTTTGCCAAAGCTAAACGTGTGCGTTCTCCACCCGAGAGTACCTTTACTTTCTTGTCGACATCTTCACCACTAAATAAGAATGAACCCAATAAACTACGTACTTGAGTACGCATGTTTCCTGTAGCAATATCGTCAATCGTTTCAAATACAGTGCGATTACCATCCATTAGATCGGCTTGATGTTGTCCAAAGTATGCTAACTCTACATTGTGTCCTAGTTCAATGTCGCCAGTGTAGTCATGCTCTCCTATTATCATTTTAGAAAGGGTTGTTTTTCCCATTCCATTTTTCCCAACAAAGGCGATTTTTTCTCCTCTATTGATTTCAAAAGATATATTTTTCAAGACATCTTTTTCACCAAATGACTTAGATGCGCTTTCTGATTTTATGACGACTTTTCCTGATCTAGGCGGAGTAGAAAAACGAATGTTCATTTTTGTATTATCCGTCTCATCGACTTCTATCCTTTCTAGTTTTTCAAGTTTTTTGATGAGCGTTTGTGCAAATTTTGCTTTGTTCTTCTTGGCTCTAAATTTTTCAATATTGTCTTGCGTCTGTTTGATAAAATCGTCTTGATTCTTTTTAGCTTGACGCTGTTTTTCTATTCTATCTACACGTTGCAAAAGATAGTTAGAATAATTACACTTGTAATCTTCCATTTTCCCCATTACTATCTCTACCGTACGATTTGTGATATTGTCAAGAAAAGCTTTATCATGCGATACGAGCATCACAGAACCTTCATATTCTTTGAGAAATTGTTCTAGCCAAATGATAGATTCAATATCCAAATGATTGGTCGGCTCATCGAGTAAGACAAGTTCAGGCTTTTGCAATAGAATTTTAGCCAATTCTATACGCATTTTCCATCCACCACTCAATGTAGAGACAGGAGTATCCATTTCATGCGATTCAAATCCCAATCCTTTCAATACTCTTTCGATAGATTCTTCTACATTTTGACTGCCGATATTGGCAAGTATTGTTTCTTTTTCTGACAGTTGGTTGATGAGTTTCATGTAGTCATCACTTTCATAATCTGTACGACTTACCAATTGATTTTGAATTTCTTCAATGTCTTTTTCAAGCGTTTCAACTTCCGAAAATGCTTTTCTCGTTTCATTGATGACAGATAACTCACTCACAATATTGATATCTTGTGGCAGATAACCGATTGTATAGCCTGTAGACGTTTCTATTTTACCACTTTGCGGGTTATTGACACCAGCAAGCATTTTGAGTAAAGTTGATTTCCCTGCTCCATTTTTCCCTGTCAATCCTATTTTCTCTCCTTTCACAACTTGGAAGGTCACATTATCAAAAAGATGCTTTCCTCCAAACTCAACCGAAATACCAATTACTCTAATCATTTTGCAAAGGTAAGTATTGCTCTTTTGATTATCTTTGAATTTTTATATAAACAATTTAAAGACTTTTTGAGATGCGCAGGATTTTCATTTTTTTATCATTAGCTGTTTTATTTTTTACTTCATGTGAGAGTCCAAAATATGATGTTGTGATAGATAATCCGATGTTGGATGATTTGACTATACAGGTAGGAGAGGAGAGTCATGTGGTATTAGGATTTACAAGTCTTACGCTCCCATTGACAGAAGGTGAAAATACTATCGTTGCTAAAAATGATTCTGGACTTGTTGTTTTTGATGAGACTCTTACAATTGTAGAAGAAGGAATTGTCAATCTTACAGGATTTACCTA
>JBMZDS010000052.1:0-8492 GCA_049614465.1 Chitinophagales bacterium | reverse complement strand
TTTAAATATATTTTTTATGGTTTCTATAAATTTCACGCGTATATATTCTTATAGTTTTGTAAATGTACCGCCTGCTTTTTCTATCATTTCAAGTGCTGACTTACTTGCTGCATTTGCAGTGATATTGAGTTTTGAAGTCAATTCTCCATTGCTCAATATTTTTACTAAATCAGTTTTTTGAATGATATTGTTAGCTTTCAAAAACTCTACGTCAATAGTATCTGTTTTGAACTTGTCTGCATAGTGCTGAATCACATCTAAATTGATAGCGACATAGTCTACACGGTTTACGTTTTTAAATCCTCTTTTAGGAATACGCTTTTGCAATGGCATTTGACCACCTTCAAAACCTATCTTACGAGAGTACCCAGAACGAGACTGAGCTCCTTTATGTCCTCTTGTAGAAGTTCCACCTCTACCTGATCCTTGTCCTCTACCTACACGTTTGTCTTTGTGTACAGAGCCTTTTGCTGGTGTTAAATTGCTTAAATCCATGACTTATACCTCTTCTACTTTTACTAAATGTGATACTTTATTTATCATACCTGCTACTTGTGGAGTATTTTCTACTTCTACAGAGTGGTTGATTCTTTTCAATCCTAGCGCTTGTACAGTTGCCTTTTGTCTTTTCGGTCTGTCAATGACGCTTCTTACTTGTGTTACTTTTACTTTGCTCATCGTATTATCCGTTAAATACTTTATCTAAAGAAACTTTTCTATCTTTTGCTACTGTGTAAGGGTCTCTCAATTTCAACAAACCATCTATCGTAGCACGTATAACATTGGCAGGATTTGAAGAACCTAATGATTTTCCAAGTACATTTTGAACACCTGCTATCTCTAGCACGGCTCTCATACCACCACCTGCGATAACTCCCGTACCTTCAGATGCTGGACGCATCAATACTTTGGCTGCGCCAAATTTTCCTATCTGCTGATGAGGAATAGTTCCTCCTAACATAGGTACTTTTACGAGACTTTTCTTAGCATCATCTATAGCTTTAGCGATTGCTCCAGTTACTTCACGAGATTTCCCCATTCCGTATCCTACAACTCCTTCGCCATTTCCTACTACTACAAGTGCTGAAAATCCAAAAGTACGTCCCCCTTTAGTAACTTTTGCTACTCTACGGATTCCGACTACTTTTTCTTTTAATTCGATTTCAGACGCTCTTAACATTTGTGCTTTTGCTGCCATTTCTTTCTTTCTTTATTCTTCTTATTAGAATTTCAAACCTTTTTCACGAGCACCATCTGCTAATGCTTGTACTCTTCCGTGATATTTATATCCACCTCTATCAAATAGTACTGTTTCGATACCATTGCTTTGTGCTCTTTCAGCCAACAATGTTCCTACAGCTTTTGCTTGTTCTACTTTTGTACCGCTTGTCGCTCCTGCTTCTTTTGAAGAAGCTGCACATATTGTAGTACCTGCTATATCGTCTACCAACTGAGCATAGATTGCTTTATTACTTCTAAATACAGATAGTCTAGGTCTGTCTGCTGTACCAGAGATCTTCTTTCTGATAGATCTTCTGATTCTTAATCTTGTTTTTGTACTATTAAAAGCCATAGCGTTTATTATTTAGCTGCTGATTTACCTTCTTTTCTTCTCAATACTTCACCTACGAACTTGATACCTTTTCCTTTGTATGGCTCAGGCTTTCTTACTGAACGAATACGTGCGGCTACTTGTCCTACCAATTGCTTGTCCATTGATTCCAATGTTACAACTGGCGGCTTACCTTTTACCATTTCGGCAGATACTTTCACTTCTTTTGGTAATAAAAATACTACCGGGTGAGAGAATCCTAGGTTCATTTCCAACATTTGCCCTGAAGCAGATGCTCTATAACCTACTCCAATAAGCTCCATTTGCTTCTTGTATCCTTCTGTTACTCCTGTGACCATATTACTGATCAATGAACGATACAATCCGTGCAATGCTTTATGGCGTTTTTGCTCTGTAGGTCTTTTTACAGTCAAAGTTCCATCTTCGACTCCGATTACGAAGTCTTTATTCATTTTCTCTTGCAATTCACCTTTGCTACCTTTTACAGTAAGCAAGCCGTTGTCGAATTTTATTTCAACGCCTGCAGGCAATTTTATGGGTGCATTTCCTATTCTAGACATGACTTATCTTCTTTCTTCTATTATTAATAAACTTCGCACAATACTTCTCCACCTACGTGTTGAACTCTTGCCTCTTTATCTGTCATTACTCCTTTAGAAGTAGATATGATAGCAACACCTAGTCCATTCAATACGAAAGGAATGTTATCTGCACTTCTATAGTTTCTTTTCCCTGGCTTTGAAGATCTTGAGATATTTCTCATGATAGGGTCTCCATTACCATCGTATTTCAAAGCGATTTTGATAACACCTTGTGTACCTTTTCCTGCTTCGTCATCAAATTTATACTTCAAGATATACCCTTTATCATAAAGAATCTCTGTCATTCTTTTCTTGATGTTTGAAGCGGGTATCTCCACTATTCTGTGACGAGCCATTTGTCCATTTCTAATTCTCGTCAAAAAATCTGCTATTGTATCAAAATACATCTCTTAAAATTTTATCGTTATTACCAACTTGCTTTTGTCACTCCTGGTATCTTACCGTAAGATGCCAATTCTCTAAATTTGTTACGGCTGATACCAAACTGACGAACATATCCTTTTGGACGTCCAGTCAATCCACATCTATTTTTCAATCTCACTGCTGAAGAATTCTTTGGCAATTTATCCAATGCTTCATAATCCCCAGCTTCTTTCAAAGCTTTTCTTTTAGCAGCAAATTTTGCTACTAATCTTTCTCTTTTTACTTGTCTTGCTACTACTGATTTTCTAGACATAATTTATTTTTTGAAAGGAATCCCCATTAGTTTTAACAATTCCATCGCTTCTTGATCTGTAGATGCTGTAGTTACAAATGTAACATCCATACCACCTATACGAGATACTTTATCTATATTGATTTCAGGAAAAATGATTTGTTCTTTGATTCCGAAGTTATAGTTTCCTCTTCCGTCAAATCCTTTGTCATTGATTCCTTGAAAATCTCTTACTCTTGGCAAAGCTACAGAAATCAGTCTATCCAAAAATTCGAACATACGCTCTCTACGTAATGTCACTTTAGATCCGATAGGCATTCCTTCTCTCAACTTAAAGTTCGATACTGATTTTTTTGCTAATGTAGGCACTGCTTTTTGCCCTGCTATAGCTGTCATTTCTTTTACAGCTACGTCTACCAATTTTTTATCACTAGTAGCTCCATCTACTCCTTGGTTCAAACATATTTTGACCAATTTTGGAACTGCCATGATAGAAGTATATCCAAACTTTTCTTTCAAAGCTGGCACGACTTCATTTTGATACTTTTCTTGTAATCTCGGTGTATAACTCATGATTATATCGCTTGTCCTGATTTTTTCGCAATTCTTTCTCTTTTCCCATCTTCTTTCTTGATAGTCACTCTTGTCGCAGTTCCTGACTTAGGATCTACAAGTGCCACATTAGAGATATGGATTGGGGCTTCCATTTTGATAATTCCTCCATCTGGGTTTTGTGCATTTGGCTTCTGGTGTTTACTTACCATATTTACGCCATCTATCAAAACTCTAGAAGTTTTTGTGATTACTTCTTTTACCTCTCCGGTAGTTCCTTTATCATTTCCAGCGATTACGATTACGTTGTCGCCTTTTTTGATTTTAAATCCTGTTCTTCTTCCCATTTTCTTACTACTTATAGCACCTCTGGAGCTAGTGAAACAATCTTCATATAATCTCTGTCACGCAATTCACGCGCTACAGGTCCGAATATACGTGTACCTTTCATCTCTTCTTGAGCATTGAGCAATACAACTGCATTGTCATCAAAACGAATATGAGAACCATCTTTACGCATGATTGCTTTTTTCGTTCTTACTACTACAGCTTTGTGTACTGTTCCTTTTTTAGTATTACCGTTTGGCAATGCTTTTTTTACAGAAACTACTACTTTATCGCCTATGCTAGCGTATCTTCTTTTTGAGCCTCCCAATACTTTGATTACGAGAATTTCTTTTGCGCCACTATTGTCAGCGACTCCTGCTCTTGATTCTTGTTGTAACATATTATTTCGCTCTTTCTATGATTTCTACCAATCTCCATCTCTTATTCTTACTAAGAGGACGGGTTTCCATTATCTTAACAGTATCGCCAATATTACACTCGTTTGTTTCATCGTGTGCTGCGTACTTTTTTGTCTTTTTCAAGAATTTTCCATAGATAGGATGCTTTACCTTTCTTTCTACAGATACCGTGATAGTTTTCTCCATCTTATCGCTAGAGACTACACCTACTCTTGTCTTTCTTAAATTTCTTTCTACTACTTCCATCTCAGGTATTAGTTTTCAGAGACTTCTAAATCTCTTCTTCTCAATTCGGTAAACAATCTCGCGATATCTCTTCTCTTATCACGAATTAACAATGGATTTTCAACAGCAGTGATTGCGTGTTCAAATTCCATTTTCTTTAAAAGTACCTTATCTTCTTGTACTTTTTCTATCAACTCTTCAGTTGACAACTGTCTTATATCTTCTTTATTTAGAGCCATGACTTTGCATTTATGCTTCTACGTAATCTCTTCTTACTATTGTTTTCGTCTTCACTGGCATTTTTTGTGCTGCCAATCTCAAGGCTTCTTTTGCAACCTCTTCAGGAACACCATCTATCTCAAACATGATACGACCTGGCTTTACTACAGCTACGAATCCTTCTGGAGCACCCTTACCTTTACCCATTCTTACTTCCAATGGCTTTCTAGTATATGGCTTGTCTGGAAATATTCTAATCCAAACTTTTCCTTCTCTCTTCATGTATCTTGTTAAAGCTACACGGGCTGCCTCTATCTGGCGATTGGTAATCCAAGACGCTTCTAAAGATTTTAAAGCAAATGATCCAAAAGCAATCTGGTGTCCTCTACCAGCATTACCTTTCATCTTGCCTTTCTGTACTTTTCTTCTTTTTACTCTTTTAGGAAGTAACATGCTCTATCTATTTACGCTTGTTAGCAAATTTTCTTTTTCCTTTCTTCTGGTCTTTCGAACCTACATTTGGAGAAAGGTCTCTTTTACCTAACACTTCTCCTTTGCAAATCCAAACCTTCACACCAATAATACCATATATAGTATTTGCTTCCACTAAAGCATAATCAATATCTGCTCTAAATGTATGCAATGGCGTACGACCTTCTTTATACTCTTCAGAACGTGCCATCTCAGCTCCACCTAATCTCCCTGATACACGAACTTTTATTCCTTGAGCACCCATACGCATTGTTGATGCTATCGCCATTTTTACTGCTCTACGAAAATTAACACGAGCTTCCAATTGCTTCGCTACACTTTCTCCTACTATAGTAGCATCTAATTCAGGTCTTCTAATCTCAACGATATTGATTTGAACATCTTTACCAGTCAATTTTTTCAACTCTTCTTTGATACGATCTACTTCAGATCCACCTCTACCGATAATGATACCAGGTCTAGATGTGTGCACTGTAACAGTTATTCTCTTAAGTGTTCTTTCTATCACTACACGAGAGATACCACCTTTAGAAATACGTACTTTTAGATAGTTTCTGATTTTTTCATCTTCTACTAGCTTCTTGCCTGCATCTTTTCCAGCGTACCAATTAGAATCCCATCCTCTGATGATTCCTAGTCTGTTTGCTATTGGATTTGTCTTCTGTCCCATTAATTTTTCTTCAGTTTTTAAAAACGGACTGCAAATGTAAGGGATTTTTTCCAAACAAAAAATGCTTTTTCAGTTTTTTGTAATCTTTTTTATACAAAGTCTATAATCATGTGAATTTCAGTGACATTTCGCTAGTGCATAAAATAATAAAAGGCCGCATTTGCGACCTTTTACTGAACGAAACCTTATACACATACCCATCTGTGTATAAACTATGATGCATAGATAAAGCGAGTTTATATCTCCCGCAAGTAAAGTGCATTTTATCTTTGTACTATTATTAGCTATATAGAACAGCTAAAAAATAATCATTTTAAACATAATTAATTGATAATCAATCAACATCTACATTATCCCATTCTATTGGCATACTGTTCTGAGTAGAATACTCTTCTACTTTTTTCTGATTATCCTTATAAAATTGTACTGCCTTTTCATTATCTCCTTCCTCTGCAGAAGTCATTAAACCTAGTGTCATTAGTATACTAATTAGAATTTCCATAATTTGATATTTATTTGTTTATATCTGTTTACGAAAATTCAATAGCTATAGTTTATGTATATTTACAAATAAAGGAACATTAGAATAAGTATATTGTAATAACTAAATATTTGATTATCAAATGAATAACTCCATTGAGCTAATTAGAAAAATTTCAGACTCACTAATAAAACATAAAATATTTATCGTAATAGAGCAAATAAAAGCTAGAAATGACAAAAGATGGAAGCTCTATCAATTAATAAATAATAAAGAAATATTAAATGAAAAAAGCATCTGTCACAAACTCTATGGCTTATCAAAATGTAAGGCATATTCACAATTAAAGCTCAATCTAAAAAATGAGTTACTTAACGGATTTACCATCCTCAATACAGTAACTAGTATTAGATCAAATTCATTGCAAGCTAAAAGAAAGTGTTTACATTATTACAATATTGGCTATACAATGTGGTCAAACAGGATTCAAGAAGAAGCAATTTTCTACATTAAAAAAGCTTTGAAAATAGCTTACCAATATGAACTCTTTAATGAAGCCATAAATTGTTTATCAATATTAACAATTTCATCCAATAGGTATGTTTCATTTAAAGAATACGAAAAATATACTAACGAACTTTTTGAATCACACACATATCTCGGACATATACTACAAGCTACAAGTATTCGGAATACCTTATTCAAAAATGCATCTAATAAAGGTTATAATAAAAAATTTGTAGAAGATGCTAGTAAACAAGTTACTACATTAAAAAAGCTATATCAAAAAAGCAATCTATCTACAATTGGCTCCATATACTATCAAATTAGAATCAATGTAGCATTACATACTAATGACTTAGCTAATGCAACTATATATTGTAATAAATATCAAAAGTTAATATATAAATCTCCCGCTTTAGACTCTATACCTAATAAAGGAGGAATTAATTTACTTCTTGCTAACAACTATTTACGCCTTCATTATTATAGTAGGAGTATAGAAGCTGCCAAAGAAGCAATGTACATATACATTGATCCGAGCTCTAATTATATTAGGGCATGTGAAGCGTTATTCTTTCCATTATTTTACAACAATGACTACGAAAAAGCAAATGATTTAATAAGTAGAATAAAGACATCTCCAATACTGAAGAAAAATAAATTCATCAAAGAAAAATGGGAATACTTCTACATCAATATACTTTTTCGCCAAAAGAAATACCAGGAAGTACTAGATAGAATTCATGACTTGACAATATTGAGTACAGATAAAGAAGGGTGGCTCGCACACATCAAAGTACTAGAGATTATTTGCTACATAGAAAAAGAAAACTATAAAACTATCTTTTACAAGGTAGAGGGATATCGAGCATGGCTGTATAGACACAAAATCAATAAAAATCTTCGATTGATGAAGATATATCGAGCTTTACACTTGGTAGATAAATCTATTTACAATCCTTCATCCGAAAGAAGAAAACTAAACTACATAAATACTCAACTGCATACTACAGATGGAAAACTCAAGTGGGAAATGTCAGAAGCAGAAGTATCACCATTTCACATATGGCTCAATTCGTACTTAGAAAGAAAAGAGATTTTATCCTAAGATTCACTCTTTTTAGTCTTTGTTTCCTTTACTTTAATGACGATTTTATCCTTTGCCTTATCATAGTCCGCTACTAATGTATCGCCTTCTGAAAGATTTTGATTGAGTATTTCCTCTGCTAATGGATCCTCTAAGTGCTTTTGAATAGCTCTATTGAGTGGTCGAGCACCAAAACTAGGATCATAGCCTTTGTCAGCGATAAAGTCTTTTGCTTTTTTCGTCAATTTTATTTTATATCCCAACTCTGCTATACGCTTATAGACTCCTTTCAATAGAATATCTATAATCTGATGGATATCTTCTTTATTGAGTGAATTAAAAATAACAATATCATCGATACGATTGAGAAATTCTGGTGAGAATGTACGCTTCAAAGCTTTAGAGATAACTCCTCTATTATGATCTGACGCATTATCTGCTTTAGCTTGTGTAGAAAACCCTACTCCTTGTCCAAACTCTTTTAAATCACGCGCTCCAATATTGGAAGTCATAATAATAAGTGTGTTCTTAAAATCAATCTTCCTTCCTAGACCGTCAGTCAACATACCTTCGTCAAGTACCTGTAATAAAAGATTAAAAATATCAGGATGTGCTTTTTCTATTTCATCCAACAACACAACAGAATATGGCTTTCTTCTTACTTTCTCTGTAAGCTGCCCGCCCTC
>JBMZDS010000051.1:0-8669 GCA_049614465.1 Chitinophagales bacterium | reverse complement strand
CAGAATTAGTGTTGCAAATAAACAAAGAAACCCCATTTGTAGAAGAATGGCAAGGCAATATAAATATTGGAGGAGCAGATGTATACACCTTTAATGGTCAATATTTGATTTATTCTCCGGAAGTCACTGACTATATATGTATAGAAGCAATCAATGTAAATGACGATACAGAAACAAACACAAGCAACAACAAAGTTTGTACGATAATAGATGAAGGGCTATTAAAAATTTCTAAACCGTATCCAAACCCTGCTACAAATCTTATTTCATTGGATATAATCATGAAAAACGCAGGACAAATAGAAGTAGAACTAATAGAGGTTTCGGGAAAAAGTGTCAAAGGGATAGAAAATTTAGATGTCATACAGGGCTACAATAATATTGCTATCAACACAGACAATGTTGCTACAGGTAGTTATATCATTATGATAAAATACCTAGGAGAAGAATACACGGAGCAAATCAGTATCGTCAACAGATAAAAAGTATCTTTGTGCGGCTATGAAGAAAACAAAAATAGCAGTCTTTGCATCAGGTACAGGTAGCAATGTTGAAGAACTTGTTAAACAATCTGCTGCACTTAATTTTGAAGTTGCACTTATTGTTTCAAACAAAAAAACAGCTCCAGTATTAGCTTTTGCAAAAAAGCACAACATAAAGACGCTATTACTCCATAAAACATCTTTTTACTCTAAAAAAGAGGAAACACTTTTTCCATTTCATCAATACAACATTGAAGTAGTTGTATTGGCCGGATTTCTTTGGCTTATTCCTACATTTATTATTGATGCTTTTCCTGATAAAATAATCAACATTCACCCTTCACTTTTGCCAAAATATGGAGGAAAAGGGATGTATGGAATGCATGTACATCAAGCAGTTTTTGAAAATCAAGAAAAAGAAAGCGGAATCACTATTCATCTCGTAAGTGAAGAATATGATAAAGGAAAGGTTCTTTTACAAGAAAAGGCAGACATTTCCATGTGTAATTCTCCTAAAGAAATAGCCGAAAAAGTATTAGAAATAGAACACAAAAACTACGCAAAAACCATTGCTAACTATATTGCAAAACTTGTGGATTAAATCACTTCTTTTTTCTGCAATAAAAATACCTTTGCATCTAATCGCAAAAACCTTATCCCGTGAAAAAAATTCAAGCAGCATTGATTTCCGTTTTTTATAAAGACGGCTTGGCTCCTATTGCCAAAAAACTACACGAACTAGGAGTTACAATCTACTCAACTGGTGGTACACAAAATTTTATAGAAGAGCAAGGTGTACCAGTCGTTGCTGTTGAAAAGCTAACAGATTACCCTTCTATTTTAGGAGGAAGAGTAAAAACATTGCACCCAAAAATTTTTGGCGGGATATTGGCACGTAGAGAAAACGAACAAGATTTAGCACAACTTGAAGAATATGCCATTCCTCAAATTGATTTGACAATTGTTGATTTATATCCTTTTGAAGAAACGGTGAAAAATGGTGGAGCAGAGCAAGAAATTATTGAAAAAATAGACATTGGCGGAATTTCTTTGATTCGTGCTGCTGCAAAAAATTATAAAGACAGCTTAGTTGTTTCTTCTAGAGAGCAATATGATAATGTTTTGTCTTTATTAATTGAAAAAAATGGCTCAACAGAAATTACTGATAGAAAGAAATTTGCAGCTAAAGCCTTTGCTATCTCTTCTAACTATGACACTGCTATTTTCAATTATTTCAATCAAACTGAAGAAAATAAGGTTTTTAAAAGAAGTGAACATGATTCTCAAGTATTACGATATGGAGAAAATCCACATCAAGAAGGTGTTTTCTATGGTGATCTAGCAGAAAAATTTGATAAACTTCACGGTAAAGCACTTTCATACAACAACCTTGTAGATATCGATGCTGCAGTTAATGTAATTGCCGAATTTGAAGAGCCTACTTTTGCCATTTTAAAACACACAAATACTTGTGGTCTAGCTACTCGTTCTAATATTTATGATGCTTATTTGGCGGCATTGGCTTGTGACAATGTATCTGCATTTGGAGGAATACTGATAAGCAACAAAACGATTAATACTCCTCTTGCTGAAGAAATACACAAACTTTTCTGTGAAGTTGTTATTGCACCAGATTTTGAAGATGATGCACTAGAAATTTTACAAGGAAAGAAAAACAGAATCATTCTCAAACAAAAAACTTTCGACATTCAAAAGAAACAATTCAAAAGCTTATTAAATGGTGTTTTGGAACAAGATTATGATGCAGCTCATGAGAATATAAGTGACTTAAAATTAGTGACAAAAAAAGATGCAACTCAACAAGAACTTGAAGATTTAATTTTTGCTTCAAAATCAGTTAAACATTTAAAATCTAATGGCATTGCTCTAGTAAAAAATCAACAATTGATAGGAATGGGATGTGGGCAGACATCAAGAGTAGATGCGTTAAAACAAGCCATTACAAAAGCAAACGCTTTTGGCTTTGATTTAAAAGATGCAGTAATGGCGTCTGATGCCTTCTTTCCTTTTCCCGATTGTGTGGAAATCGCTTGTGAAGTGGGAGTGAAAGCTGTCATACAACCAGGAGGCTCTATCAAAGATCAATTATCTATTGATTTTTGTGATAAAAACGATATGTCAATGCTAATGACTGGCGTTCGTCATTTTAAGCACTAAAAAACCAAATAAAATAGCCGAAACTATGTATCTTTAACGAGTTTTAGAATTACAGAACTCTTTTTAACGAATACATGAATTTATTTTCCTTTTTAACACAAGAAATTGCCATTGACTTAGGAACGGCAAACACCCTTATTATACACAACAATAAAGTAGTCGTAGATCAACCCTCTATTGTAGCTATTGACCGTAGAAACAATAAAGTAAAAGCTGTAGGCGAGAGAGCCATGCAGATGCACGAAAAAACGCATGAAGATATCAAAACGATTCGTCCGTTGAAAGATGGAGTAATTGCAGATTTTCAAGCAGCTGAAGTGATGATTAGGGAAATGATAAACATGATACATAAGGGAAAAAAACCTTTATTCAGTCCAAACTACAAAATGGTTGTGTGTATTCCTTCTGGTATTACGGAAGTAGAAAAAAGAGCAGTTTTTGACTCGGCACTTCAAGCAGGAGGAAAAGAAGTAAAATTAATATCTGAACCTATGGCTGCAGCAGTGGGAATAGGAATAGATGTTGAAGAACCTTCGGGAAATATGATTATTGATATAGGAGGGGGAACAACTGAAATTGCTGTAATTTCTCTTTCTGGAATTGTTTGTGACCAATCTATTCGTATAGCAGGAGATGAATTTACAAGTGATATCATAGATTTTATGCGTAGACAACACAATATGATGGTTGGAGAACGTACAGCAGAAAAAATAAAAATCAATATTGGTGCAGCATTAACTGAGCTAGAAACTCCGCCAGAACCATTCCCTGTTAACGGTCGTGATTTGATGACAGGAATACCGAAGCAAATCGTAGTAACTTACTCTGAAGTTGCACATGCATTAGATAAGTCGATTTCAAAAATAGAAGAAGCTATCTTAAAAGCTTTAGAAACAACTCCGCCCGAGTTGGCAGCAGATATATATAAAACAGGTCTCTATCTTACAGGAGGAGGAGCATTGTTGAGAGGACTTGACAAGCGTATTTCTCAAAAAACAAAATTACCTGTTCATGTAGCAGATGATCCATTGAGAGCTGTAGTAAGAGGAACAGGAATTGCATTGAAAAAAATGGAACAGTTTACTTTCTTGATTGAATCCTAGTTAAAATTGTTTCTCTTTTGTCTGTAACAGCATTCATAGATAATTTATCAGATGAACAACAAAAGATGGTTCGATTTTTTGATGAATGGTTCGTTGATGACTTAAAACTGACTAGCAAAATTCGTTACAAAATCCCTTTTTATTATTTAAATAGTTGGATTTGCTATATCAACCCTGTAAAAGAGAATAAAATCGAACTGGCTTTTCTAAGAGGAAATGAATTATCTAATCATCAAAAAATTCTTGACTTTCGAGATAGAAAACAAGTTGCAGGTATTGTCTATGAAAATGTAAAAGAGATAGACAAAAAAATCATAAATGAGGTCATACAAGAAGCTATATGGTTAGACCAAACAAAAAAATACGCATCAAAAAGAAAAAAATGAGATGAACAATCTTCTAAAGTTTATCATAAAATATCATTTTTACTTTCTATTTCTATTGATAGAATTGCTTTGTATTTTCCTTATTGTACAAAACAATAAATACCATAAAGCAGGATTTCTCAACTCATCCAATTTTGTGACAGGCAATACTCAAAATGTATTCAACAACGCTACTGCATATTTTGATTTAAAAGCAGAAAATGAAAGACTAGCCGCAGAAAACGCATTGCTACACAGCCAAGTAGAAAACGTAATATACACAGAAGTACCTGTTCTTTTCAACGATACTTTATTTCGATATGATTCATTACTAACGCCTATTGAAAATCCTTTTCAGTATCAAGCAGCATTAGTTATCAGTAACTCGACTAACAAACTGCACAACATATTGATGATAGACAAAGGAGAGAAACAAAATATCAATAATGAAATGGCAGTGGTCAACACGCATGGAGTCGTTGGGATAGTAACGAGTACTTCCAATAATTTTTCTACTATCATGCCCGTGATAAATCAAGATTTTAACCTAAGTGCTAAAGTAAAAGACCAAGGATATTTCGGCAATGTGCAATGGGATGGTAAAGACCCACAATACGCACAACTTAAAGAAGTTCCAAATCATGTACAACTAGAAAAAGGAGACACAATAGTTACAAGTGGTTATTCTCATATTTTTCCAGAAGGTATTGTTGTAGGTTATGTAGAAAGCTCATCTTATATCGAAGGAAACTATTTTATTGATGTCACAATAAAACTTGCTGTCAATTTTGCTAAACTAGACTATGTTTATGCTATAGAAAACAAAGCAAAAGAAGAAATGGAGGGATTGCAAAATGAACAATAGTTTTCGATACATATCCGTTTTTATTGGCTTGGTTATTTTTCAAGTGCTTGTACTCAACAATGTCAATCTTCATGGATTGATAAACCCATACATTTATCCTCTTTTTATTTTATTACTGCCTTTCGAGATTTCAGGAGCAGCATTACTAGGGCTTGCATTTTTTATTGGTTTATCTATTGACTTATTTATGGGAACTATAGGAATGCACGCCTTCGCAACAGTATTTATGGCAGCGACCAGACCTACTATTGTTCGTTTGTTTTCCCAACAAAAAACAGAGATAAAAGAGCCTTCTATCAACAACAACGGATTTACATGGATGGTTGTTTATGTAGGTATTTCTTTGTTGATTCATCACAGCGTCTATTTTTTAATCGAAGCAAGCAGTTTTAATCTTTTACCAAGTGTGTTATTAAGGATTTTATGCAGTAGTGTTATTTCTTTATTCCTATGTATTATGTTGCTATACGCTTTCAGAAAAGTAAAAAAGAGATAATTGAAAGACCTTTACAAAGATAGAAAATGGGTAATGCAGGGGTTTGTCCTTCTTGTAGGTCTTATATTTTTAGGAACTCTTTTTCACCTACAAGTTGTCAATCCAAAATACAAAGATCTTGCAGAAAAAAACGTCATAAAACGGATAAAAATGTATCCTACAAGAGGATTGATTTATGATAGAAATGATAATCTTTTAGTTTTCAATCAAGCCATTTATGATATTCATGTCATCCCAAGACAAGTAAAAGATGATATAGACACTGCTCTCTTTTGCGAATTGCTTTCTATTTCTAAAGAAGATTTTATCCAAAAGATGGAAAAAGTAAGCTCAGGATTGAAATACTATTCATCCAACGAATTTATCAAACAAGTAGCCGCAGAAGATTATGCAAAATTTCATGAATATGGACATTTATTTGAAGGTTTTTACGGAGAACCAAGAACAATAAGAAAATATCCATTCAAAGTAGCCGCCCATATTTTGGGTGATGTAGGCGAAGTAGATTCTTCTCAGATTGTGTCATCTGATTATTACTACAAACCGGGAGATTATGTAGGGAAAAGCGGGTTGGAACTAAATTATGAGCAAACATTAAGAGGAGAAAGAGGGTTTCGATATGTATTTATTGATAAATTCTACAATGAACAAGGTAGCTATGATGAAGGTAAATCTGACAGTTTACCAGTAGCAGGAGAAAATATAGAGCTCACTATAGATATTAATCTCCAAGCGTATGGAGAAAAATTGATGCAAAACAAAAAAGGGAGTATTGTCGCTATAGAACCTTCTACAGGAGAAATATTAGCATTGGTCACTAGTCCTAATTTTGATCCTAATCTTCTCTGTGGAGCAGAAAGAGGAGACAACTATAAAGACCTTTTACAAGATACGCTTTCTCCTTTATTCAATAGAGCAATTATGGCAGAGTATCCTCCTGGCTCTACCTTTAAACCTCTTGTTGCATTAATAGCAATGCAAGAAAACGCTATTCACAAGAACTATAGCTATTATTGCGATAGAACCTATTCAATTCCTGGATATACTTTAAGTTGTTCTCACGGGCATCCATCCGCCAAAAATGTAATGCAAGGAATACAACATTCATGTAATCCTTATTTTTGGCAAACATTTAGAAACACACTTGACAATCCTATCTACCCGTGTGTACAAGAAAGCTATCAAAAATGGCATGACTATGCACAAATGTTTGGACTTGGATCTCCACTAGGACTAGATTTAATGAGTGAAAAAGGAGGAAATATTCCCTCCAAAGAATACTACAATAATCTTTATGGAGAAAGAGGATGGAAATCTGTCACGGTTATTTCGCTCGGCATAGGGCAAGGAGAAATACTAATGACTCCACTTCAACTCGCCAATATGTACGCATCATTTGCCAATAGAGGTTTTTATATCACACCACATCTAGTAAAAGAAGTAAATGGTAAAGAAATAGAGACTGTTTACAATGAAATAGATATAGATGCTGAACATTTTGATGCGATAGCAGAAGGATTGCTTCTCGTAGTAGAGGAGGGAACAGGAAGACGTTCAAAAATCCCTGATATTCCTTTTGGTGGAAAAACAGGAACAGTACAAAACCCACACGGTGAAGATCACTCAGTATTTGCAGGGTTTGCTCCTATAGACAATCCTCAAATAGCAATAGCTGTAGTCGTAGAAAATGCAGGTGGTGGTTCTCGATACGCTGCACCTATCACAAGTCTTATGGCAGAAATGTATATCAATGATAGTATAGCTGATGGTAGAAAATATTTTGAGCAACAGATATTAGATGCAGATCTCATTTCCCCTGAAATAGTAGAACCAATTGTTCCAATAATCAATCAAGTAGAAAACGATGTCGAGTAGAAAATCTAGCATATTAGCAAAATTAGATTGGTTGACTGTCTTTTTATATCTCTCGATTAGTTTGGTGGGTTTAGCTTTTATCTATTCTACAACCTACGCACCTAATAATCCTGCTTTTTTCAATTTTGACACCTCATATGGTAGACAATTTATGTGGATGGGGATAAGTCTCGTGATTGCCGCTATCATTCTTATTATCGATAGTAAGTTTTATACTTCATTTGCCTACATTATCTATGGATTTGTAATGCTATTATTGGTCAGTGTTTTGATTTTTGGGGTAAAAATTAATGGCTCAACTTCTTGGTTTGCATTTGGTCCTATTCGTTTTCAACCTGCAGAGTTGGCAAAGTTTGCCACTTGTTTAGGTTTGGCAAAGTATTTTACAGAAGTCAATGTCACCATGAAAAACAATAGTGATAAACTAAAAGCAGCAGGATTGGTTTTACTGCCAGTAGCACTTGTTTTATTGCAAGGTGATGTCGGTTCAGCGTTAGTTTTTTTTAGCTTAATATTTGTACTGCACAGAGAAGGATTAAGTTCTTGGTTCTTGACGATTGGGTTTAGCCTTATTTTCTTTTCATTGATGGCGTTGTTGTACAAACCCTTTATTTTAGTTTCTATATATGCCGCAGGCTTGTCGGTTTTCGTTTACTTCAACCAAAAAAAGAAGTTCCCCTATTTAAAAGCATTGCTTGTACTTGTTGGGTTAGTTCTTCTAGGAGGACTATACACTATATATATCAATCCTCTACTTGTAGAAAAGTTTATCTATCCATTTTTACCGCTAGCAGCTATTATGACTATTATTCTTTCTGTAGGAGCATTTCTCTTTTACAAAAGAAAAAGCTGGGTTCCATTTTTCCTTTTAGGATTTTTCACAGTGGTAATGTATACCTTTTCTATTGACTATATTTTTAACAATCTATTTAAACAACACCATCGAGATCGTATCAATATTATACTAGGAAAAGTCGAAGATCACAGTGGTATAGGTTACAATCTTTTTCAGTCAAAAATAGCTATTGGCTCTGGTGGATGGATAGGGAAAGGATACCTTGAAGGCACACAGACCATGTTCAATTTTGTACCCGAACAATCGACAGATTTCATCTTTACATCCATTGCTGAAGAATTAGGTTTTATGGGGAGTTTCCTGATAATTAGTTTATTTATGGCATTGCTACTACGTATTGTTGCTATCGCAGAAAGACAACGTTCTCGACTAGCAAGAGTATATGGATATGGAGTGGTGAGTATTCTATTTTTTCACTTTGCTATCAATATTGCTATGACAGTTGGTCT
>JBMZDS010000050.1:0-8702 GCA_049614465.1 Chitinophagales bacterium | reverse complement strand
CTATAATAACATTTTTGCTCGATTCAAATGCACGGATTTTGATGTCGCCTAGTCCATCCATTGCATCAAGTGCATTTTTGATGAGATTTTCTATCACCCAGTTGAATAAGGCTTCATTGACAGCAAAATGAATATTAGGTTCTTCCAATGCTATTTCAAATTTTACTTTGTCAGATGCGATTCGTTTGACATAGTTGATCGCTTTTTGAAGCGTGTCATTTACATTGAGTCGCTTGAGATCGGGAGTAGAGCCTATCTTGGAAAAACGCTCAGCTATCAGTGCTAGCCTATCTACATCTTTTTCTACTTCTGCTATAAACTGTTCATCATTTCTATCTTCTGCGGGTATTTCTTTCATATAATCTAGCCATGCAGATAAGGAAGAAATAGGAGTGCCGAGTTGGTGTGCAGTTTCTTTTGCCATACCTACCCATACTCGATTTTGTTCTGCTCTTCTGCTACTGCTAAATCCTAGATAAGCCATCAACATCAAAAGCCCAAAGAAGAAAAACTGTATATAAGGAAAGGCTTTTAATTGTTTTAGCAAAAATGAGTTTTGGTAGTAGACAGTTCGTTTGCCTCCATCTCCGAGATCTATTTCTATAGGAGTATTGGCATCCTGCATTTTCTGTAGGGTAGAGGAGAGGTGCATGCTGTCTATTTCTGTAGAGTCTATATTGCCATGTGCAATGACATGACTACTATCATCGACTAAGATGACAGGCAGAGATGCCGAATTGACTACAATATCTGCGATAAATGTTTCTGTCAAATCATGTAGTGTGTTTTTTAACTCCGAAAAAATACGAGAATCACTATAGTATATATAACTTTTTCCTTCAGGATAAGTAATCTCTATAGGTGGATTTTCTTGAAATTTGCCTTGTAAAAGACTATCTAAAAATACTGTTTTATCAATGTTTTCTGGCAAATCAATATTTCTGTTGTCTATTATCTCTTTCTCTTCATTGGTTAAGATAACAGGTATATTGTTGTTGCTCGTCAGTATTTTACTCAGAAAAGTAATGGACTCAATATCTTCTGTCTTGATAATAAGTTTAGTCGCTTCTGCCCAATTTTCGATGTCTTTTCGTTGATCTTCGCTTATTTTTTGAAAAAGTTCACTAGTTATTTTTACAAGATTGGCACGTTTTTCTAGCGCATCTGCCCACAGTTTTACTTTTTGTTTTTCTTCATGAGCGATTTTGCTAGCGAGATGATTGGTGTACAACAATGAACCGACAGCCACTACAATAGCTGCTATGATAAGCACTATTTTGATTCTCGATTTTCGTTTGTATATATCCATCCTTTAAGTAAAAGTAGTTTGTGTAAAGTAATCAGTATTATTCCCAGTCTATATATTCTGTGCTGTCTTCTTCAAAGTAAAGATAGTCTGTAGCTTCGACATCTTGTATAGAGTCTTTCTTGAAAATATCTTTCAGTTCTTGTTTTTCTTCTGTCCAATCCTCTTTTTTCCATTCTTTCTTTTTTTCTTTATCGAGTACAATGACTGGGTCATCCATATCTCCCGTCATAGAAATAAAGAGATTGATGCCGCCTTCTGCATCATTGATATATTCTTCATCGGTGGTTTTATTCTTCTTGAATTTTGCAGCTAATAGATTTTTGAGGTTGAGCCGTAGTGTATAATCTATTTGGTTGTCAAAAGTGTGTGTGCCTCCTAAATCCAGTGTCAAAAGATTGGATTGTATCGTAGTAGTTGGGAGACTTATCTTTTTATCTTGAATACTGACAGTCGCATCAAGGTCTGTAAAGTAAAGATGCTCCAATTGTTCTACAGTCAGATATTTAGAAAGCGACATCAACATATCTAGTGATATAAGCTCGCCATCTGTGATATTGATGTCGGCATTCATGAGCAGATCTTCATCCGAAAATTGTGTAAAGTTTTTGAATGTTGTCGCTAGCATTATTTTACTAGAGAGATTCCCTTTTATATTGTCAGCAGTCAGCCCATCTTGTCCAAAATTGTCAAAAGATTCAAAAAGTTGATCGATAGCTATTGCATTGACATTGGCAGTAAGTGTCAAATCCATATCTTGGTTTTCTTGGAAAAACAATTGTATCGCACCATCCATATCTCCATTTAATCCTTTTGCATACAATAAGTTGATATCTATAGCACCAGGTTTATTGCTTTCTAATAGTAAAGAAATATCATTGAGTGTTAGATTTTGATACTTGAAGTTGGCAAAGTTTCCTTTGATAGAACCTGTAGCATTTAACCAGCGTGATAAGTCAGGTCTTTCTGCTGATTTCTCTTCGGTATTTTCATCTTGCAAAAAATCATCGATATTGAAATTCTGACTGCTTAAAGTTCCACTTATTCCTAATGGCGCAGCATTGCCAAAAATATCTTTCTGAAAGTACGAGAGATAATTGCTGAGTGTTCCTTCATACGAAAAGTCATTGTCCCCTATGGTTGCTGATGCAGAAGAAAAAGTAGCTTTATTTTGCGCAGCAGAGATTGTAGCTGTTAGGTTAAAATCTTTATTGATAGTCAGTATTTTACCTTGTATGTTTTCTATATTGTAGTTGCCATCCATCTGACTGACCACCCAGTTACTATCACTTCTATATGTAAAATCTATTCCTCCATTTTCTATCAAAATATTACCTTCTATAAGTGATAAATCTCCGCCTACAAATTGATTGATGCTTTGATAATCAATATTTCCATTAATGAGCATTTTTGCTTTAATAACAGCTAAATCAGGCATTGTTATCGTTCCATTAAGATGACTATTATTACTATTGAGCGAAAAACTATGCAGTTCGACAGAACCATTGGGTGTATTTCTATTGTGAAAAGTTCCGCTAGTATTTACATCTGTCAGTTTGAGTGCCATTTCATCCATTTCTATTTCGCCATTGCCTAGTGTGAAGTCAAATGCAATTGTAGGTTCATTCAAATCACCTTCGATAAGTGCATTTATGGTATAGTTTCCTTTCCCGTTTATTCCTTCAAGATTAAGTAAGTCTTTGGGTATAAGTTGGAGTGCATTTTCTACTTGATTGCCACTTGCTGTAGCCTGTAGATTTATCTGATTGTCTAATACACAAATGTCGCCTTCAAATGTAAAATCATTGTTTTGAATAGCGATTTCATTTTTCAAAAATCGAATACATTGAGTTGTTCCTGTGTAATTTAGTTGTGCTTCTCCTTTTAGTTGATGATTATGCAAAAAAGTCATTTTGTTGATGGTCAAATCCTGCACATCTGTATCAATATAAGTTGCAATCTCAAAATCTTGATTGATAAACGAGCCTTTCAAAATAGCTGCATTTACATAGGTGTAAAGCAAAATATCATCTTTTTTATCCTCAAAATCGACTTTGACATTATTGATGTTTATTTTTTCGAGATGAATCGCTGTGTTTTCTGACTTAGTGGTTTCATCTTTTTTTAAAATGTCAAAATTATTCTTTCCTTCTTCATCTATTTTCAATCGAAGCAACCCATCACTTACAGCTATAGCATCTATTGTATAGTTTTTTTTCAAAAGAGCAATAGCATCAAGAGTGCAGTTTACTTTTTGAAGGCTTGCGAGTGTGTCGGCAGGATTGAATGGATCTGCGATAAAAACATTCTCGAGTTGTAGCGATACATCTGGAAAAGTCGAAAGAAAAGTAATGTCAATGTTCCCATCTACTATAATTTCGGCATTGATTTGTTCATTAATAGCGGCAATAGCTTTATTTTGGATAGTATCTTGATTGAGATAAATCCATGTACTTGCTCCACCTACAAGAAGCAATACAACACAAGTGGTGATAATGAGTACTTTTTTTAGCACAGCAATTAAACTATAGTTAAGGGTAAATTATTATCCAAATGTACTAAAGAAAGGTTAAAAATAGAGGGAAGAAAAAAATATTGAAAAAAGGCAGAAAAAATATTGTGAAATCAAAAAGTAGATATATATTTGCACTCCCGTTAAAGGGGCGATTAGCTCAGCTGGTTCAGAGCACTTGGTTTACACCCAAGGGGTCGGGAGTTCGAATCTCTCATCGCCCACCATAGCAACCTCATCATTTTTTGATGAGGTTGTTTTATTTTAGACTGTTTTTATTGTTTGGTTTTTAGTGATATTATATCATGACAATAAACACAAGACTACTTTATTCTTGTGTTTCAGATAGAATAGTATAATGGCCTTTAGCCTAATTTTTTAGGTTTAATGTGTAAACTTATTGAAGAACGAGATAATATCGTTATCAAATGTAAAACATCATTTACTCTTCATCAAAATCGAGTGAGAGTGAATTGACACAATATCTTGCTCCTGTAGGACCATCATTAAATACGTGTCCTAGATGTCCGCCACAGTTTTTGCACAATATTTCTGTACGAATACGTCCATGACTTGTGTCTTTTTCTGTTTGTATCACATCATTATCTATCGGTTCATGAAAACTTGGCCATCCGCAACCTGCATCATATTTACCAGATGAGGTAAAGAGAGGTGTTTGGCAAGCACCACATTTATAGGTTCCTTTTTCCCAGTGTAGATTGTATTTGCCTGTGAAGGGAGCTTCAGTTCCTTTTTCTCTTAATATTTTGTATTGTTCAGGACTCAATTCTTTTTTCCAGTCGTCATTTGATTTTTGCATGTTCTTATTTTTTTGAGTTGAGTTTGATTTCATTGATGAGGATATTCTCTGTCTCCCACTTATTTTTTATTTGAATAAACTGACCATCGCCATTACGAGCGAGCTTTTCCATTAGTTTGATACCATCTTGGTCTTTCCCAAATCCAATAACTGACATTTTTATGCCTTCATTTACTTTGCTTTTTACCAATTTGTTGAGTTCTCCTTCTGTCATATTGTTATTGACGCTAGAGAAAAGTCCATCAGTCGCTAGTATGATTTGATTATTGCCATCACCTATATAATAATACTCAAGCATTTCATAGGCTTTTTGTATCCCATTGACACCATAAGTTAGTCCTCCTGTCTTTAGACTATCTATTGCATCTTGGATAATATCTTTTTCATCACCAAGCACAGATTCAAGTATTACAGCCGTTTTTTGATTGTATGCTAGAATCGCTACTCGATCTATATCTCGAAGTACTGTAGATAGGTTTTTTATTGAAGATTGAAGCAGTTCCATTTTATTCTCTTTTCCCATAGAAGTCGATACATCTATTAAGAAAAGGATATTATTAGCTGCATAGTCAGTTCGAGACAATTCTAGAGACTCCTCTATTTCTATTGGATTTTCAATGTCAGTATTGGGAGTTGTTTCTGCTATCACAGGATATTCTTGTTCTTTGACATCTTCTAATTTTTCTTCTAGTTGGTCATATTTTTCAAGTAGTGCAGTGAGCATCGCTTCCATGCTATCAACTTTTGCATCATTTGGATCTTCTATATTTTCTACAATAGGATTAGGCACAGCTACTTCTACAGGTGTAGGAGTATTTTGTATATCTATTATTTCTTCTTGTAGTGCCTCATTATTGGCTTGTAATTGAGCTATCAATAGCTCTAAAGAATCTAATCTTTCTTCGTTTTCTTCAACTGGTGGAGTTGTATTTGCTATTGCAACAGGAGTCGTATTTGTATTTTCAGTAGGAGGGGGAGTTACGACTATATTTTCTGCTGGAGTAGATATTGCTACAACAGGAGTTGGCTCTTCTTTCTTTTTCTTTAAGAAAATACGGTGAATATCATTGGATGAAGCATTTTTCGAAATATTTATTTCTCCATTTTCATATCCTAATGCTGTAGCTGTTGCCAAATAATCATCAGGATTCATTTCTGCCGTATAATATCCTTGTGCATCAGTCCGTCCATTTGCCACTATAGACCCATTCCATATATTGATATTTGCTAAATTGATAGGAAGATAAGTTTCTTCATCTATCACACTGATTGTATAAGTTTGTTGCTTTTCTATGATGATTTCATCTATGACAGGGGGTGTATACTCAGGAGGAGTGTAGCTGTATGTATAGGTAGGCGTAGATATAGGTTCTTGTTCTTCTACAGGTTCCTCTTCTATTACAGTTTCATTAATTATAGGTGTAGTTTGTGTATTAGGATATGTGTAAGTAGAAGTCTGAATAGGTTCTTCTATTGTATAACTACTAGCTACGGGCGTTGTATCTATTGACTCATTGATGCTAGGTGGAGAATATGACGTAGTAGTTGGAGTTGATACAATCTGTTCTACAGGCTCTTCTTCTATGATATTTTCATTAATGATAGGAGTAGTTTGTGTACTAGGATATGTATAAGTGGAGGTCTGAATAGGTTCTTCCATTGTATAACTACTAGTAACAAGGGTTGTGTCAATAGTCTCATTGATATTAGGAGGAGAGTATGATGGAGTAGTTGGTGTAAATACGACTTGCTCTACAGGTTCTTCTTCTATAATTGGAACATCGAGAGTTATCTCTTCTTCAGTTTCTTCTGTTGTAGTTACAATTGGTTCGTTTTCTTCTTCATAAGATCCTATAGGTGAGAAAATAGGATTTTCTACCAGAGGATTATTTTCATCAAATGGTGTCAAACTTAGTTTGAGGTAAGCAGTTGGTTTTGTCCCTAAGTGCAAGAAGTTTTGATGAGGTTTGTAGTTGGGGTGGTCAATAATGACTTCATAATTTCCTTGAGGGAGTTTCGTATCAAAATTCCCCATTTTGTCAGTATAGAATTCGATTTTGTTGTCATTGCTGAGATTGATAATCTGTACAAGCACATTTCCCAGTGGTATATCACTATCCATCTCAGTTACGTTTACAAAAAGCTCAGATTTTTGCTTGGCAAGTTCTGGTTTTGCATTAGGGCAATTGATGTAGGCATTTGGCGATAGTTTTTTGATATCACCTGTGACTTTTAGCATGATAGGTTCTGCTAAATCTCCAAAGTATAGTGGGAATTTTCGTGAAAAATTACCTGTTCCACCTGTATAGTATATTGCTTTTATCGTTACTGTTTCATTTGGCATAATATCACCTTCAGGATAAATAACTTCTAGATCTACTTCTGAAAATATAGGTAAAATTGTCTGAGTTCTACCTGTGTTATTTGTGAAAGTAAATAAAGCAGGTTGATTTTCCCACATAGCAACTTCTCCAAAATTGTAGGTAGTATTATCAAATGTATATCCTAGCTTTTTAGTTTTTTGAGCATAAGAAAATAGGACGAATAAGAAGGATAATAATGTAAGTATGTATTGTTTTTTCAAAAACATGTGCCGAATATAAGCTATTTCCTTATCAAACGAGATTCGACATGATTAAATTGTAATGGTTGTAGGACTTATTTACTTTTGAGAATTCTCTTTGATTTCCTGTATGAGTTTGTAGTCTGTTGCAGATTCGTTATCGATTTGAATAAATTGACCTTTACCATTTTTTGCCAATTTCTCCATTAGCTTTATTCCTGTCTGGTTTTCGCCAAATCCAATAACAGACAATATAATGTCCTCATTATTTGCTTTGTTTTTCACTAATTTATTCAATTCATTTTCGGTCATCGTAGCATTTACCTTCGAAAACAAACCATCAGTTGCTAGTATTATCTGATTGTTTCCATCGGCTATAAATTGATTTTGGAGTACATCATAGGCATTTTGAATACCACTTACTCCATATGTCAAGCCACTTGTACGCAAATTGTCTAGCGCAAAATAAATATCATTAGTATTATCTCCACTGACCGACTCTAGTGCAATTGCATTTTTCTGATTGTAAGTAATAATAGAAACTTTGTCTATATCTCTTAATACTAATGCAAGATTTTTTATTGAAGTTTTGAGGAGATCTATTTTATTCTCTTTTTTCATAGAGTTGGAAATATCTATCAAAAACAAAATATTATTAGCTGCATATTCTTCCTCAGAAAGCTTTGGTAAGACTAAATCAGTTACTATCGGTTTTTCTGGTTCAGGTTCTATTTTTATGGGTTCTTCTAAAATCCCTGCTTGCAATAGTGTCGTTTCTAGTGCTAGGTATTTTATCGCTAATTCAGTTGAGACTGACTCCATTTCTTTGATTGACTCCATATCGCATGGAGTAGTATTTGGTGATGTATTTACCAGAATCGTTTTTTGTATTTTATCTTCTTCGTTGGCATTAAGGATCTCAATCAATTTATTGTGCTTTGCTCTTAACTCAGATAAAGTTTGCTCCATTGCTACAATCGTTTCGTGCATTTCTTCTTCTGGAGAAATCATCTCAACTTCATCAACCATAGGTTCAGTTACTTCTGATGCTACTGTTTCTTGTAAGGTTTGGATTGATACAGGTGTTGTATTTACAGTATTATTATCTGTAATTGCTACGTTTATCTCTTCTTCTGTAACATCTCCTATGATAGTCAATATAATACCATCTTCATATCCTTCAAAATAAACAGGGAATTGTCTGATAAATAGTCCTTCTTCTTTGGGAAAATAAATGACTTTTATTATGATGCTTTCATCGGGTTGTATTTGAGTTTTTGGATAGACAAAATTGAGGTCTACTTCTCTTAATATTGGTGAAAGAGAAGTGGACGTATTAGTTTTATTCGTAAAATTGAAAATGGCAGTGTGGTATTGATTTACAGCTATTTCGCCCAAACTATAAGTTGTCTGATTGAAAACATACCCTAAATCTTTTACATCCTGAGCGAAAACAAAAAAGGTGAATGAGAGTGAAATGAAAACGGCAAAATATTTCTTC
>JBMZDS010000049.1:0-8725 GCA_049614465.1 Chitinophagales bacterium | reverse complement strand
CTGATGAAATATTGTTCAAATTTTTAGGAAAGCAAGAAGCAGATAGACTTCCTTTTTTTAGTACAATTATACATGCATTTTGTGTGCTCGTAGATAGAAGTGATAAAACATCTCGAAAGAATTCATATGTAAAAATGAAACGTGAGATGAATAAAGGGTTTTCAGTTTTTTTATACATAGAGGGTACAAGAAATCGTACTACTGCACCGGTCAAAGATTTTTATGATGGCGCTTTTCGCCTAGCGATAGAAATGCAAAAGCCAATAGTCGTGAATACATTAGTAGGTATTCGACAGATTAATCCTCCAACAAGTTTTTTTACTATTTCACCAGGTATTATTACTTCTCATTGGGATATACCTATCTCAACAGTGGGGATGACATTGGGTGATATACCTGCATTGAAAGAACAGGTCAAGCAGATGATGATAAAGAGGCTAGAGGATTGTTAATCTAATGCTTCTTCTTCTAGTTGATGACTTGTCGTCATTTCTGCTGTATAGACATCGTCATTTGCCATAGCTAGGTAAAAAGTACCCGATACGATTCCGTTTTCACTATCCATATTGATGCCATCGACCCAATATCCTATTCCTGTAGAAGCAATAATTTGACTAGAGGTTACTTTGATATTTTGGTAAGTACCATTGAGTTCATAATTCCATTCTGTTTGGTCAAAGTTTTTGAAGTTTTCAGGTAAATCGAGTTCATTTATCTTTTCTTCATCAAATCCGTTGAACAATTGATGGTCGATATTTATAGTCCAATCACTACTTTCTATAGGAAATGCAAAAGGAATCGTAATAACTCCGGTTCTAGGCGAAGAAGACCAGTGCTTGAATCGATTAGAATTGTCACGTAAAAAACCAATATGCCATACTTGTTCTGTACTCTCTACATCTGTCAAATCATACCACCATATCCATTCGTAAGGATGTATCTCAGGATGGCAAGTGTGATTGCAATCTAATACAAGTGGGCCATACATGCCTACCGTAGGATGTGGTTCTTGAAAATTGGGATGTTGCTCCAGCGTCATAGGACGCATCACAGGATAAAAAGTAGTATTCAGTGCCAAGCGAAAATCTTCGTGTGGCGTACATTCACAATGGATTTGATATTTATCAGGATTGGTAGTGTCATTGGGAGCAATATAAGGTGCTTGATCCATTTTCTTTTTGGTACGACTTTTAAACATCTCTGTTTGCGCCAAATGAGATTCGTAAGAAAGATTGAGGTATTTTTCTAAATGAGGAACAAGATTGTAATTGACATCATATTCTGTAAATTTTGCTTCCTCACTACCAGGAATACTTGATCGAATTATTGTTCCGACCAGTTTTTCACGGGTATGCTTTACAGTTTTCCATCTATATCCTAGTATTCTGATAAATGCTCCGCCTATTAGTTGATGGCGTTCTGTCTTTCGCTTGTAAGTACTGTCTGTCGTATAAGGTACAACAGCATCTACCAGTAGTTCGTTGAGTATATTGTCGTCTTTGATAGTTTGTTTGTCATCAAGCAAAAAAGTGACAACATCATCTGTCTCGTCATTGAATGTTACAGATAGATTGTCTTGTGCAAAGAGCCAAGAAGAAAATAGTAGAGTTGCTACTAAAATGTATGATTTCATAATGAGAAAGTTTGGGGGAACTTAAAAACTTCCTAAAGATACATTTTGATTTTCATTTCTTAAAATGAGTTGATAATAAATCAATTGACTCTGATTAATTTGCTGTAATCAATTCTTCATTATCTACTTTTTTCACTCTTTTTACATTGGGTTTGTTAGAGTAAAATTGACTGTACCATTTTCTCATTTGCATGATAGGACCATCTTCTTTTACTAGAATAGGATGTGTAGCGTATCCTTTTCTTTCCCAAATAAGAATGTCATCATGAAATTGTTCAGAGGCTTCTTCAAGTACATATTTGAGTGCAAATCGATTCGTTCCTTTTGGTGCAAAAATATGATCTTCCATTTTAAGTTTGAGTGGTGCGATTGGAGTAAAAGTTTTTACGATCGTAACCTCTTTAGCAAGCTTTGAATTCAATTTGAAAATCAAAAAGCCAGGACCAAAATATCTTACTAATGCATTTCCACCAGCATCTTTGATTTGTTCGCCTGATTTGTTCCAGTGTAGATTTGCTGTATCAGTAAACCAAGCCAAATGCTTTTTGTCTTCTTCTCCAAATTCTATTTTTACATCATGTTGGATATGGACAAACCTATCTGCATAAGGAATTGTCAGTAGATTGTGTACGAAATTGAAGTGGGCATAGTCTGCTCCATTTTCTGCAAAATCTTGTAAGTGAATATGTAAAACATCATCCGTATATCCATGATATTTGTATTTTTCTAATTCAGGTAGATAATTTTGTGGATTCCATTCTGGAGCCAATCCTTTTGCATGATGCCAAACTAATATTAGTCCCCATGCTTCTATCGCTTCCCATGTTTTCACTTTTGCCTGCGATGGTGGCTTACCTTCCGAATATGGAATATGAGCGCATTGCCCATTATTTTTAAATTGCCAGCCATGAAAAGGGCACACTAAATTGTTGCCTTCTACTCTTCCATCGGCTAGATTTGCATTTAGGTGAGGGCAAAATATATCAAAAACACCAATTTCTCCGTTTTCTCCTCTGAATACTGCTAATTTTTGTCCAAAAGCTTCGACTTCGATTACTTTTCCTTTTTTTACGTCCTTAGATGTACAGACATTAAACCAACCATTTGGATATGGATCAGGATATGAGGCTTCTCGTTTTTGTTTATCCTCTTTGTCTGGGACTTGTCTTTTTTTTGTTTTATTGAATTTACTGAGAAAAGAAAAAATTATAGAAATAATAGTAATTAATACTGGCATAAGATAAGTTGGGGTTTGGGGGTAATTAATGAGACAAATGTAAACAATCTTAAACTACTTACGAAGCAAGTTTCAATTTGGATTTTAGAATGATTATGTCTTGAGCAAAATCTGTTGAAACAGTATTTATAGAACTGAAAAGCAGAGAAAAGACTATATTTGTGGTACAATATCAAACATAAAAGAAATGAAAAAAGGATTAGTGTTATTTGTAGTAATGTTAGCGTTGAATTTATCAGCACAGAATAATTTGAGTATAAAGGGTGGACTTAACATTACAGATCAAGTCATAAAAATTGGTGATGATAGAATAAATGATAATAGTGAAGATAAATATAGTGTCGGGTACAATTTAGGTTTGGGCTACGATTTTTATATTGTGGATGAGCATCTATCAATAGAGCCTGCTATCATTATTCAAGCAAGAGGAAGTAAATACAAAGAGAAAAATAATGGCGATAAGATATCAAGTAAACATGTATTGCATTACTTAGATATTCCTATCATGGTGAAAGGTGGTTTTGTGACAAGTGGCGGAGTGAGGATTTATGCTGCATTTGGACCTTCAATTGGCATTTTACTTACTGGTAAATCGAGAAACAAGCAAAAGATTGACGGACACAGAAGTGGTGGATTTTCTCAATTAGATATAGGTAATGATGATCTAGATGATTACAAAAGATTTGATATAGCACTCAATGTATCTCCTGGTATTGAAGTAAAGAAGTTTGGTTTTAATTATACTTATGGCTTTGGCTTACTCAATACAATTTCTTCTGCAAATAGTGATTATAAAGGAAAAAACAGAACGCATTCTTTGTCTATGTCGTACATGTTTTTAGCTAAATAAGACATCAATAAATAGTCAATTGACACAAGCCTGTTTACAATGTGAACAGGCTTTCTTATTTTTTGGCGACCTTTTTGCGTAGTATTGCATATACCAATTATTTTTTCAGATGAAAAAGATACTTTTTACACTACTTCTTATACCTGTTTTTGTTTTTGCACAAGAGCAAAATGCTTTTAAAATATATGCAGAAGGTGTTCAGTTGTACTATCAGGCAGATTACAATGGAGCGATTAAGAAGTTTGATGAAGCGATAAGCCTAAAATCTGATTTAAAATTTGCGTACTACAATAGGGGATTGGCTTATGCTAAGAATGCTGCGCATGACGAAGCGATATCAGACTTCAGTACAGTTTATACTATGGATAGTGCTTATTCGGATGCGCTGCTCAATAGAGCCAATAGTTTTATAGCGATTCAATTGTATGATACAGCTATTCTAGATTTGCAAAAAGTAGTGCAAAGTGATGCAGAAAATGTAGATGCATATAAGCAAATGGGATTGGCTTTTTATTACATGAGAAAGTACCCAGAAGCAAATTCTGCCTATCAAATGGTGGTAGATCGAGTTCCAGAAGATTATGATTCATGGTTTAAAAAAGGAATGGCCAATTTTCATTTTGCAGATTATGAAAATGCTATAGTGGATTTTACTAAAGTACTTGAAATAAATGATGAATATTATTCTGCGTTAGATATGAGAGGCAGTGCTTATCAAAAAGCCAATAAAATAAAAGAAGCTTGTAAAGATTGGGAACTTGCTGCCAACAAAGGTTACACATCTTCGCAGGAGGCATTAGATAAGTTTTGCAATACTACCGAATAGAATAAATCCAGTTTTTTATTAATTGCAATCCATCTTTAGTCAAAATAGACTCTGGATGAAATTGAACACCTAATAATGGTAATGTTTTGTGAGCGATTGCCATTATTTCACCTTCATCAGTTTTTGCGAGTATTCTCAATGGAGATTTCAGATTTTTCAATACTAAAGAATGATAACGCATTACTTGCATAGGCATATCAATTTTTTCAAAAAGAAAATGGTTTTCAGTACTAGAAATCAATGACGTTTTTCCGTGCATGGGTTGAATAGCTTTTACCAATTCTGCTCCAAAATATTCGCCCAATGCTTGATGTCCGAGACATACACCTAGTATTGGTTTTTTATCATGAAAGAAATCGATGATTTCCATAGAAATTCCTGCTTTTTTTGGAATTTCAGGTCCGGGAGAAATGACAATACTTGAAAAGGCTAATTTTTTAATCTCTTCAATCGACATTTCATCATTGCGAATAACCTTACATTTTTTACCTGACTGGCAGATATAATCATAGAGATTGTATGTGAAAGAATCGTAATTATCTACCAATAAAACCATAAAAAGATGACAAATTTTAACAAAAGTAAGTAAACTATATGCTATTGGTCTGCGTTAATATGTAGTATCTTTGCTACGACTTATCCACAGGAAGTGTTTTATGTTGATTGTAATAGCATAGAATTTTCTATATTCGGAGAAGAAAAAATAGAAGTGTATGACAGGCGACTCTATGGACAATAACTTTGAGGAACTCAATGAATTGGTAAAGCGATTTGAAAGCGCACGGAAAAATGATGAGTATATTTATCTTGAAGAAAGTGATCTTGAAGAAATAGTTGATTTTTATCTTGATGGTCAAAATTTTGAAAAAGCAATAGATGCCGCAGATAAAGGAATAGAGCAATATCAGTTTTCGTCTACTTTTTATATCAAGAAAGCTGAAGTACTCATCGAAATGCAGCAGTACGATTTGGCTAATGAATTGTTAGATAAGGTAAATGGACTTTCGCCTAACGACATTCCTACAACGCTTTTAAGAATAGATATCCTTATTCACCATGCGCAGTACAAAGAAGCTGTCGCTTTGCTAGAGCATATCATTGAAAAAGCGCACACAGATGAACGTGCTGATTTGTATCTAGAATTGGCAGACGTATATGAAGAATGGGAAAAATATGATGAAGTTTTTGAAATACTAGAGCAGTGTTTGGAAATTGATGCAAATAATGAAGAGGCGCTAAATCGTTTGTGGTTTTGTACAGAATTGACAGAAAAATATGATGCTAGTATAGAAATACATCAAGCCTTGATAGATAGAGAACCTTACAATCTACTTGCATGGTACAATCTTGCTCATGCCTATAGTGGTATGCATTTGTACGAAAAAAGTGTAGAAGCATTTGAGTATGCTATTGTGATAGATGATGAGTACGAACTTTGCTACAAGGATTGTGGAAGTGTCCTTTACAAAATGGGGCAATACAATAAAGCGATAGAACTCTACACAGAAGCAATAGAAAAAGGATCACCTCAAAAAGAAGTTTACTACAATATAGGGCGCTGCTACGATAAGCTCGATAAGAGAGATAAAGCGCGTGAGTTCTACAAAAAATCTATTTCAATAGATCCATATTATGCAAAAGCATTTCATAAAATAGGAGAGAATTTTTTAGAAACAGAATTGCCTAAAAGTGCACTTTCTCCGTTAGAAAGAGCAGTGAAATTAGATAAGAAAAACGATCATTTTTTGCATAGTCTTGCTAAGGCTTATATTCATGTCAATGAGTATGATAAGGCAGAACAAATATATGTAGAAATGATACAGATGAACAACCTCAATAAACAGGCACATCTTGATTTGGCAGCATTGCTATACGAAAAAGGGGCGCTTAATGAAGCTGTAGAAGAAGTCGATATCATTATTGATTTATTTGATGACGATAAATCTTTGCTTTATATCAAAGTGATATTCTTACTAGAAATAGGCAATAGGGCAGAGGGTTTATCCATATTGACAGAAGCACTAGCTTGTGCACCAGACGGACTACCTTATCTCTATAAAATGCTTCCCGAAATACAAAATGATGCAGAGATTATGCTGCTGATTGAGCAGATGAAGTAATACCAATCTATTTTCCTTCAAATTGCAACTTCAATAGATTGTTGTAAAATCCATCGTTAAGTGCCGTTAGTTCTTCATGATTGCCTTGCTCTACGATTTTACCATCATTGACGACAAATATAGTATCTGCATTGCGCACTGTAGAGAGTCGGTGAGCAATAATGAAGGTTGTACGATTCTCCATTAGTTTTTCTAAGGCATCTTGTACCAATTTCTCTGACTCGGCATCTAGCGAACTAGTCGCTTCATCAAGTACTAAAATCTGTGGATTTTTCAAGATAGCACGAGCGATAGCAATACGTTGTTTTTCGCCACCAGAAAGTTGAATTCCTCTTTCTCCTACCAATGTATCCATTCCTTCAGGAAATTTCTCGATAAAATCTAAAGCATTGGCTTGTTTAGCGGCAGATTTGATTTCTTCTTCTGTCGCATTTGGATTTCCATACAATATGTTTTCTTTGATACTCCCGCCAAATAGAATCACTTCTTGCGGTACATTTCCTATGGCTTTACGTAAGGATTTTAATTCGGTTTCTCCTATATTGTTTCCATCAATCGAAATCGTTCCAGTTTGAATATCATAGAGATTGGACAGCAATTTTACAATCGTAGATTTACCACTTCCACTAGAACCTACAAGAGCGACTTTATCTCCTTTTTTGACAGTGAATGAAATGTTTTTTAATACCTCAACATCTTCACGTGTAGGATAGTGAAACGAAACTTGATCGTATGTGATACTTTTATTGAGTTGAATAGGCAAAATACTTTCATCGCCTTCTATTTCAAATTCTGAATCTTGTTCTAGAATATCTTTGACACGTTCTGTAGCGCCCAATGCTCCTGCTATTAATGTATAGTTATTGCCTAACCCTGCTATTGTACCACCAATAATCATTGTGAGCATGACAAAAGTAACTAAGCTACCAGGAAGCAATTCTCCACTTTGAATCATTAAAGCACCTTGCCATAGTACGAGCATAATCGCACCAAACAAAAACACAATAATAAAAGAGATAAACCAACCTTTAATACGGGCAAATTTTAAAGCAATCTCTATCATTCTATCAATAGATGCACTATATCTTTTCAATTCAAATCGCTCATTGACAAATGTTTTTACGGCTTGAAAAGATTGTATAGTTTCTTCTACTATGACATTGGTATCGGCTAGATTATCTTGTCGTTGTTTTGATAATTTTTTGATGTATCGTCCAAAAATCATTGCAAATATTACAATTAAAGGCATTACGCCTAGCATGACGAGAGAAAGTTTTAGTTGAGTAATTATCAAATAACTCAATCCTACAATTAGGATGATAATCTGTCGAATCAATTCTGCAAATGTGAATGAGAAAGCAGATTGTAGCTGCTCTACATCTGCTGTGATACGGCTAGTAATCTCTCCAACACGTCTTTTTTCAAAAAACTCTACACGTTGTGTTAGCAGCTTTTGATACAGTTGTTTACGCAAGTCTGCCATTCCTTTTTCGCTGACTATCGCAAAAAGATTGACACGCATAAAAGAGAAAAACCCTTGTAGAATAAGAATGCCAAAAAGCATTATTGCGTATTGATTGACTGTAAAGTCAAAATAGGTCTTTTTAACTATTGGTTTAGTGTCAGAATATTGAGTAACTTCTAGTTTTTCTTCTAAGTCTTCATTGGAAAGTATATTTGCATTAGTAGCAGAAGGATAATAGGTTTCACCATTAATTTCAATAGGTTCAAAATTTTCAATAAGATGATTTCTATCTTCTGCTTTATTTATCATCTCTCCTATGATGATAGGAAAAGTCATAAATAATCCACTTGCAATGACTAAAAGCAGAAAACCTAGTGCAAAATGCCATTTGTAAGGCTTCAAAAACTTAAATACGCTATAGGCAGACTTGATATCTTGCCATTTGATTCTTTTCTTTTTTTCTACTTCTTCTGCCATGGAATGCAAAGGTAGCGATTTGGTTGCTTATTGATTAAACAATGTATAGTAGAGTATGATTTTTATATTTGGATTCTAATTTATTAACTACATTTAACCAGAACAGCAAATAAACAA
>JBMZDS010000048.1:3264-8731 GCA_049614465.1 Chitinophagales bacterium | reverse complement strand
CAAATCAACGATTTGGCGGAGTTGGTAAATAGCCCTGAACTTTCGTAAACAACCGAACGCCCTATTTGCTATATACATTGTTCTATGCCGTTTTCATTCCTTTATCATTATCTCAATTGCCTCATCAACAATTCCTTCCGTTCTATTTCGAAATAATTTGTAGAACCAATCAGGGACTTTATTTGCTATTAGTCGCTGGGTATAGAATAAATCTTGTATTTGCCTTAATTCTACCTTAGTTGGTACATTTTGATTGTCTTTCAAATCTCTGAACAATTTATCTACTAATTTATTTATCTTGTTGTATGTTGTAACAATTCCGTTTTGAGCTTTAATGGTTGAAGTCCCGAAAACTAAAGCAGGAATTGAGGGGGCTAACCAAACGACAAGGTCAAATAATCCAGTGTTTTTATATAGAGATAATGCAATCATTCCACCGTAATAAAGAACAATCATTATTTTGATAAAAAGAATAAATTGTTTTCTTTGAGACTTTCCCCAAATAGCATTGCATTTATACGCTAATAAAACTGCTGTTTCGTGACTGAGGTTATCGGATATTTTTGTAGAATACCAATTAGTTAAATCATCATTCTTATTTGGCTTACTTAATTCTAAAATCTTACTTATTTCTATTTCATCCCCAACTAAAATTTCATTCCTGTCAATTTTAAATAATTTGGTGTCAAATTGGTCTTGTATAACAGCTCCAATTTTAGTTTCTCTTTCAATAAGAATTTGAGAGAAAATAGAAATTAAAGTCCATATAACACCAATAACAGCAACAAGTGTTGCGTGATTTAAGTCGAAATAAAGCAAAACTGTTGGAGATAAAGCAATTAAAATACTTATCACATCAATAATTTGATACCTTTTGGCTTTGCTATAAGCACTATTTTGCGCTTTAAGAAGGCGTAATAGCGGTTCTTTATTTTGGTCTTTGAGTAATGAATTCATAAGTTAATAATATGATGGGAAATTCCCATTGAAAAATTTATCCCACCAATAAAAAGCTTCTTTTATTTTCTCATTTGACTCTTCAATTCTTGCGTTTTCACTTCTTGTTTTAGCGGTCTTTAGTTTCGATATAGCTTCTGTTTTCTTACTAGCTGAAGAACAAGGGTAAATATATCCAGAGATGCCTGTGGGGTCAATTACAGCAGGTAAATCATTGTCATAAAGTTGAGCAATAATTTTTCTAATGTCGTATGAATACTCTATTGTAGTCTCTTTTTCCGCATATTTTACAATACGTATTTCAAGATAGAATGAAGAAATAGGAACATTACAATAATATTTCCAAGCTTTGATAAACCTGATAAGCGGCTTAACTTTATAGCCAAGTTTTTTATTTACAGCGGTTACATATTTGTTATGGGCTGTTGGTCCAGCTTTCATCCAACCAGAATTTCCATCAGGAATATCATAAACGTTACTACCATCAACCCTCTTAATGTAATCAGCAGGTACAATTTCAGTTGTTTGAGCATTTAGATTCCCAAATGGACAAACAACAGCAGGACTATCAACATATACTCCAGTGGTTGGAAATCTTGTGTGTAATGCCTCTTTTATTAATCTTAAAGAAGATGCGGAATTTTCTTTTAAATTTTTTGTTGGTATGCTAGCAAAATAATCTGTATCACTATAACCACTAATACTGGTTCCGTTTCCGCTAGAACCTGTTTTAAAAAAATTAGTCATTCCGAAATTAGTTTCAAGGCACTTTTTTATAGACTCTCTATGCTTTTTTACAGCCTCAGATTCTGTCAGATTTGGTGTGAGTCTGGAATGTAATGTGTCAAATCCTTGAAATATTGTTTTTGGCATATATTTTATTTTAATGGCATAGAACGGTTGTGTAAAATGTCGTTTTAATGCTTTTTACATTATGCTAGCGAAGTTATTTATATAATGTTAAATAATCAAATATTTTTTTACACAATTAGAAAATACAAGTAGTTTGAAAAAATCTTTTGGCAAGATATTCGTTATACCTTTACCATATGAGAATACTAGTATTTCTATTCGTTATTTTTAGTAGTCAGTTGCTTGCGCAAAACCTAGGCGTTTATCAAGATGATAGAAATTATTTTTATCTTTTTGATGGACAACAGATGTCTTTTTTAGAGCATCAGCCTATTCAAAATTTTAAGGTAAGCAATCGCTATGTCGCTTATACAGACTACAATGGCAATTTTCAATTTCAATACGAAGGAGAAAAATATGATTTGTCTATCATTTCACCTCAATATCAGGTTACGGACAATTTTATGACGTATTTTCTAGATGAGCAAATTTATCTTTTCAATGGCGAGAAGATACAGATGATAGAACCTTGGCTAGAGAATAATTTTGTGATGAGTGATAGTGTCGTTGGATTTACCAATACGTATCGAGAGTTTAAAGTTTACTATGAAGATTCTCTCTATACACTAGAACTCTTTGATGTCATGCATGCAAAAGCGGGAGACAATCTAGTAGCTTATATAGATGCAGGTGAGATTTTTAAAGTTTTCTATAAAGGAGAACGACAAACGATTGATGATTTGCCGCCATTGAGTTATGAAGTGTCGCAAGATATTATCGCTTATACAGATGCTTATGGCGATTTTAAGATTTGGTACAAAGGAGACATATTTGATATTCAGTACGAAACGCCTAGTGTGTACAAAACGGCAGAAGAAATGGTCGCTTATGTCAACGAACGCAATGAATTTGTTGTGTTTTATGATGGTGTATTATACGATTTGATGACCTGTCAGCCTAATTATTACAAGATAATTGACAATATGCTGGTATACGCTGATGATAATGGCTTTGTGTATGTTTTTTACAAAGGAAAAACGACTCGATTGGTCACCTATATGCCTAGCAAATTAGAAGTGGATAAGGATATTGTCGTTTATCAAGATTTAGATGGGTATCTCAAAGGATTTTATCAAGGAAGTAAAATAGATGTCAGTAATCAGATTGTCCTTGATTTTGACTTGTATAACCATACCGTTATTATGCAGACACGCCCTACGTCATGGAAAGCCTTTTACAATGGGCAAATTTATGGAGATAATTGAAGTGATAAAATGTCATTTTTGTATCTTTGCATTTAATATATGAAGATTACAAAAGAGAATATTCTAAAAGCCTTAAGTCGAGTTGAAGATCCAGATTTTAAACAAGATTTGGTTTCACTCAAGATGATAAAAGATGTCGATTGTACAGATACTACGATAGCTTTTACAGTCGAACTTACCACTCCTGCTTGTCCACTCAAAGAGAAGATACGTCAAGATTGTGAAGATGCTATTCGTGAAGATTTTGGTGGCGAAGTAGGATTGGCTATCAATATGACTGCTAATGTTACTTCTGCTCGAAATCCGAACATCAATATCCTGCCCAATGTCAAAAATATTATTTGCGTAGCATCAGGAAAAGGAGGCGTAGGAAAATCTACTGTTTCTACAAATTTGGCGCTAGCATTGGCAGATAAAGGAGCAAAAGTCGGTTTAATAGATGCCGATATACATGGACCATCTATACCGCAGATGATGGGAGTCACTGAGCGTCCTTCTGTTCGTGAGATAAAAGGAAAACATTATATCGTACCTACAGAAGTAAAAGGAGTAAAGGTGCTATCTATCGGTTTGCTGGTCGATGAGCGTCAGGCTATCGTATGGAGAGGCCCTATGGTTACTTCTGCTTTGAAGCAGTTTGTCAATGACGTGATTTGGGGAAAATTGGATTATCTGATTATAGATATGCCTCCAGGGACAGGGGATGTGCATTTGACGATGACACAGACAGTATCTGTCACAGGTGCATTGATTGTCACAACTCCACAAGATGTCGCTTTAGCGGATGCTAAAAAAGCTTTGTCTATGTTTCAGATGCCGAAGATAAATGTGCCAGTAATCGGTGTAGTTGAGAATATGGCTTATTTTACACCACCCGATATGCAAGACAAGAAGTACCATATCTTTGGAAAAGATGGGGGGAAACGATTGGCAGAGCTGTATGAAGTTCCTTTTTTAGGAGAAATACCTATCGAAATGCCAATCCGAGAAGGAGGCGACAACGGGAAGCCTGTTTATATCTCAGAAGAAGATAGTATAGCAAAAGATGCTTTTGAAGAAATCGCGACTAAAACTGCGCAAGCCATTGCCATTAAAAATTTAGAAAGAAAAGAAGAACCATCACCCATAACGCCATTATAGTATGAGAACAAAAGAAGAATTGCTCGCAAGAGTCGAAATGTCACTTGACACTATGCGTCCATATTTGCAGAAAGATGGAGGGGATGTAGAAGTAGTAGAATTGACAGAAGATAATGTTTTGAAAGTTCGTCTTTTGGGCAATTGTAGTACTTGTTCTATTAGTGATATGACAATGAAAGCAGGGATAGAAGAAGCCGTCAAAGGTTCGTTGCCTGAGATAACAGCTGTAGAGGAAGTGAAGTAGAATTTTTATAAAAAAAGGTTAAATGTTTTAAGCTAAATAACATGACTAAGCAAGAACTCATTCATCAGATTTTTACCAAGAAAACATTTCTTTGTGTAGGATTAGATACAGATATTAAGAAAATACCAAAGCATTTACTTGATTGTGAGGATCCTATTTTTGAGTTTAACAAGCAAATTATAGATGCTACTAAAGATTATTGTGTAGCCTATAAACCCAACATTGCTTTTTACGAAAGTAGAGGCGCAAGTGGATGGGATAGCTTACAAAAGACAATAGATTATATCCCTAAAGATATTTTTACCATTGCTGATGCAAAAAGAGGCGATATAGGTAACACATCAAGCATGTATGCTCGTACTTTTTTTGAGACTTACAATTTTGATTCATTGACTATCGCTCCGTATATGGGCGAAGATTCTGTCACTCCATTTCTAGCTTACAAAGACAAGTTTGCGATTATTTTGGCATTGACATCTAATAAAGGAAGTGCAGATTTTCAATTTTTAGAGCAAGATGGCAAGCCATTGTATGAGCGTGTAATGCGACAAGCGGATAAATGGGGAAGTGATGAAAATATAATGTTCGTTACGGGAGCGACTCATCCCGAAAAATTTAAGGAGTTAAGAACTATTTCACCCAATCATTTTTTCTTAGTGCCAGGAATAGGTGCTCAGGGTGGAGATATGGATGCCGTAGTACAAAATGGTAGAAATAAAGATATTGGATTATTGATTTCTTCTTCAAGAGGGATTATCTATGCGAGTCAAGGTGAAGATTTTGCAGAGCAAGCAGGACAGAAAGCCAGAGAAATGGCAGAGCAAATGGCTAAGTATTTTTAATAATTAGTCGATGGTTTTTTTTTGGTCGATAGTCCATAGTATTGATTTGTTTTATCTTGAAAGGCATAAAGAATTGAGAGCGTTTTTTTTGCAATATCAAAGTTGACGCAACATACAGCGGATTTTAAAAGGTATAGTACTAAATACTTTTTACTAGCTACTAACTA
>JBMZDS010000048.1:0-3254 GCA_049614465.1 Chitinophagales bacterium | reverse complement strand
GTATGTGTGACGTTTTCTAATGGAGAAGTCCATAAGGGAAAAGCTGCGGTGAAAATAGCTTTTGACCGTAATTTTGAATTGATTAAAAGCGAATCATACCAAGTTGAAAATGTTCATTGGGTTATACAAAATGAAAAAATAGCAGTATTCTTATTTGAGTATAAATGGAGTGGCTATATCAATGGTGAGTTGATGAGTGGAGCAGGGAAAGGAACAAGTACATTAGTTTTTGAAAATGATAATTGGATGTTGTTAACGGAACACCTAGGTAAATAATAGAGTACTTAATACTTTTTACTAGTTACTAAATACTAGCGACTAACTACTAAATAAAATGAAATACAGACAACTTACATTAGAAGAATTAAAGCCTTTAGAAAAAGACTTTTTAGCATTCATTATTGTCAATGGATATACGGGTGACGATTGGGACAAATTGAAGACGAATAGCCCTGAAAAAGCAGATAAAATTTTAGATTTATTTAGTGATATGGTTTTTGAAAAAATCATGGATGATGTCAAATTTTTAGAATTCCGTAGTAAAAATGCTTTGCACTGTTTTCAATGCTTAGCTGAAAAAATAGTTTTGGTGAAAATGGAAACGCAAGATGTGAATGCTGATTTTTCAGATAATAATTATCTAGCTAATGCAACACAAAATCCACCAAAGGATTTGAAAGTAACGACTTCAGAAAAAGAATATACAAAGGAACGCAATCTTGAAATCTATGACATGACCAACAATGGTTGTACGATTGCTGATGGTCGATTATTCAAGACGCTTTGCTTGAGTCTTTAAATGTTTTTTATACAAAATATTGAAAACCACTCCTGCTACAACGAGCAATATACCTACAATAGTTAACCAATTGTATTTTTCTTTAAATAAGAAAAAGCCAAAACCAAGAGCATAAATAACCGTCAAATATCGAACAATGGAAACATTGGCGATAGACTCCATTTGCAACGCTTTTGTCATCTGTACTTGTGCGATTTGTGTAGCGATTCCAATTCCTAGCAAGATCAACCAATCCCAACCTTGTGGCATTACCCAGTTCATCGCTGAAAAAATACCAGCAACAGGTAAAGCAATGAGTGGGAAATAAAATACGACAACAAGTGGATGATCGGTGTCTTTTAATTTGCGCACCATATTGTAAGCCAATGCGCTGAAAAAAGCTGCACCAAGTGATAATAAAAGTAAAGGTAAGGAAACTCTAGTGTCAAATCCTTTTATCAAAGCAACACCCGCAAATGAAATCAAGAAGAATAGCCATTGAGGCTTGAGTACCTTTTCTTTCAAGATGAAAACAGCAATAATCGTAGCGAAAATAGGAGAGAGCTGTTGTATAGTCACTGCCGAACCAAAAGGCATCGCTTGTAAAGTGTAGAAATACATAGAAAGTGCAATCACACCAAAAAGTCCTCTTAAAAAAAGAATAGGCTTGTTCTTTCCCATGAGAGACATGTTTGCTCGCTTTATCATGATGAAACTAATGATAAGCGTCACTAATGCTCTGAAAAATACGATTTCAATACTCGGAATATGCTTTAGATACTTTACGCCCAAATTCATAAATGAAAAGAAAACGCCCGCTATGAGCATGTGTTTTATTCCTTTGGATAGCATGGCGCAAAGGTCGTCTTTTTCATCAATCTTTTAACGGAATAATCCAATCATTTTTTTTGTGCGGATGATAATTTATCATAGCCAAATCTATGTCAGGAGAAAATAGCGATTGCAATTCTTGCCCTTGAAACCCAATCTTAAAATCTGCATAAACTTTCGGATTGGGAACTCCTTTTTCTATCAATATTTTCTTCAAATATTTAGCTGCTACAGGTACACAATTTGGGTAGTAAATTAGATTTGTATATTGCTTGTCAGTCATCAAATCTGCGATTTTTACAGGCGTTTTTTCAGTATTGCCATCGTAGGTGAAATAAAACTGAATGTCATGCGCCTTGTACATGATTTTCATTCGCCAAGCAAATCGCTGTCCTTGTCCCGTATAATCCACTTGTCCAGGTATCAATAGATGACGAAATGGAAATAGAAATTGAAAAACAACAAATAAGACAATTGCTGGGAAAACGAGTTTGTTTTTAGTAGGAACAGGAGCAATTTCTTTTGTTTTTACTTTAGTTGGTTTTAGTTTTTTTGCTAACCATGTATCTATTTTTTCTGGTGAAATAAAAATGACCAAACTTGCTACTAGCAGTAATGGGAAAAAACCAATTTCTCCAATATTGTAGAATAATAAAAAGTTAGTAAGATTGAAGAGAATGTATGTGATAAAAGCAAACTTCCTTGTCTTGCGTATCCATAAAAGAAACCCAATACTAATATCAAAGAGCAATCCTAACCAAGAGAATGCTGCAAAGAAAAATGTAGAAGCGAGCCAAGGCATATTACTGACACTTGCTTTAGTTTCTAGGATAAATTTCATGGGTTGAAAATCGAAAAGCCAATACGGATTGAGTTTATTGAGCCCTCCTATAAAAAAGATGATAAAAACCTGAAATCGTAGAATAAAAATCTGCCAATTTGGAACAGTGATATGGCTTTGATTTTGCTTGAGTTTGAAAATATTCCATTTGTCTGCATCTGTGAAAAATAACAAGAATACAAGTAGAGAAATGAAATAATAATGATTGTTGAAATAGCCAGTATCTATCATCCAGAAGTAAGTAAATGTAAAGAAGAAGACGGCACACGCTACTCGAAATGCTTTACCAATAATAATCAAAAAACAAGAGAAAAGCATGGTGTACATCAATAAACCCATGCCTGATTGAGATAGGGGCTTTACAAATTCAAAATAAGGAAACGGAAATTTTATAGGCGGTTCGATGATGTTTTTTGCAACAAAATCTGTCGCTATCCAGTAAGCTGTCTGTAGAAAAAGAACACATCCAACCAATACACGAAATAAACCCAAGCTAGCAACACTTTTTGGCTCAAATAGATATTTTTTTACTTGATTGATCATTTCTATCATGACAAATATATACTTTTAATTGATGAAATATTTGAAAATCCCTGTTGGTTATGATATTGTACTAGAAACATTGAAAGCAGCATTTGCGCCTGCACTTTTTGCCTTGATAGATAGAAATAGAGCATTTTTATCTGTTTATCTCAATATGATAGATGCACAGACAAATAAGGAAGAGGATTCGTTGAATTTTATAAAAAGTCATGCATATAAAAGCCTTTATGATAAAACATTTCCCTTTGCTATTTTTTATAA
>JBMZDS010000047.1:0-8843 GCA_049614465.1 Chitinophagales bacterium | reverse complement strand
TTTATTTGACAGTCAATTTTGGTGATGAAGAATTATACCTTACTTGGGAAGAAAATGTGCCTTGGCTAAATGAAACTTATACTATTTTTGGACGACCTAATACGATTAATGGTGTTTTTGATAGTATCACGACAGTTTCTATGCAAAACTATACTGATACAGCTTTGATAAATGATAGTACTTATTGCTATTATATTCGTAGTGAGGGAGATTACTCTGTAGATGGCTTGATAAGTCCGATTATTAATTTTTCACAGCGAACATGTCAAATACCTGAAGATACAATTCCTCCATGCGCTCCTCTTTTATCGGTAGCAAATGATTGTGAAAGTTTTGCTGACCAGACTTGGACAGAAGAAAATTTTCAAAATCGTCTATCATGGACAGTAGATGACTGTGCGAGTGATGTGGTTGTTTATCGTGTTTATTACAATGATTTTGTGTCAGAAGATTATATTCTTATTGCCGAAATTAATGATACAGAATATACGCATTTGCTTGATACTACACTGGCAGGATGCTATTATGTGACTGCTGTAGATGAAAATGATAATGAAAGTACTGATGCTGATACAATTTGTATAGGAAATTGCCCATTCTATGATTTACCGAATGTATTTACACCAAATGGAGATGGGGCTAATGATTTTTATACTCCTTTTGACGGTTGGCGATTTGTAGAACGTATAGAAATGGAAATATATAATCGTTGGGGAAATAAAGTCTTTGAAACCCAAAACCCTGCTATAAATTGGGATGGTACAGATATTTCAAGTGGAAAAGATTTGGAAGATGGTATTTACCTGTACAGTGGTTATTATTTTGTTCGTCAGTTAGATGGTTCTTTACAAAAAATCAGATTGCCACAAGATGAAGAAGGAAGTGGAGTTATTCATTTGATACGAAATAGATAATCGTAAATGAAGCAATTTTTTGTACACCTTTTAGCTAGAAATTATGGACTTCAAGTAAAAGAAGAAGACATTTTTTTTTCTTCAAAATTTCAGCGTTTACTTCAAGAAAAAAAGTTTGACTCAGCGAGTTGGTTTGATGTAGAACCATTTTTGCTAGATGATGAAGGGAATCCTGACTATTGGGGAACGTGTTTCTATATGATTAATTCTCTGCAAGAATATGCCGATACTCCTTTAGACAAGTTTGGTCGATTTCGCTATGAAGATAGCTATCAATCACATTTCAGTTGTGTAGAAGAAAATCTAGTAGAAAAATACCTGCGATTGGCGCTAGTCAAAACAAAATTGCCGATACAGAAATCACGTTTTTTAGTGACACATGATGTAGATTTGATAAATAGTGGACTCAAGCAAGAATTTCATTTTTTAAAGAATAAAAAAGGGATTATCAATGCATTTCTATTTGTACTATCTCATTTTTTGCAAAAAAGGACATGGAGTAATATCGACAAAATCATGAAAATGGAGACTGAATATGATTTGAAATCAACGTTTTTCTGGATTGCTAATAATGAAAAGGATAAAGCGAATAATATCCGAAATGGAGATTATAAGATAAAAGAAAAGAAAGTACAAGAATCTCTTGATTGGATAGAAAAAAAAGAGAATTTTGAAATAGGAATCCATAAAAGCAGTAATTCAACATCAATAAATGAAGAATTGAAAATACTCAATAGAAATGTAATCGCCAATCGCTATCATTATCTCAAGTTTCATCCTAAAAATGACTACGAAAAACTTTCAAAATCAAGGATAAAAGTAGATTGTTCACTTGGGTTTGCCGAAAAAATGGGATTCCGCAATAGTTACGGTCTGCCATTTCGTCCTTATGATATGGTGAATGGTAAATTATATGATTTTTTAGAAGTGCCACTGCAAATTATGGATACTACTTTTATGACGTATAGAAGAGGCGTTTTTTCTAAGCAAAAAATTGAAAAAAATATTTTTGATTTTTTGGAAAGCAATAATGAAAATTCGTTGATTTCAATCCTTTGGCACAATGAAAAAATGACAGAACTCAGCTTTAGTGATTTGTTGCATATTTTCAAATCAATCATGCAATATATCTATGAAACAAAATCAACAACTTTGACAGTAAGTGAAGTTTATGATGAGTATTGTTAACTTTGTGTGCTAAAAAATAGAGAACAATGAATTTAGAAAAGAAAGTACAAGAAGCGATGAAAGAAGCGATGAAGGCAAAGAATCAGACCTCATTGCGTGCACTACGTGCTATAAAATCTGCTATTTTACTAGCTAAGACAGAAAAAGGTGCATCAGATGAGTTGACAGAAGACAAAGAAATTGCTCTTTTACAAAAAATGATGAAACAGCGAAATGAGTCTATAGATATCTTTGTGAAGCAAAATCGTGAAGATTTAGCAGTAGGAGAAAGAGAAGAAGTTGCTATAATTCAAGAATTTTTGCCTGCTCAATTGAGTGAAGAAGAAGTCAAATCTATTATTGCCGATATTGTAGCTAAAACTGGCGCATCATCTATGAAAGATATGGGAAAAGTGATGGGAATGGCTTCTAAAGAATTAGCTGGAAGAGCGGACAATAAAATCGTATCACAAATCGTCAAAAACCTACTTGCATGATATTGGATATTATCTTTTTATTGATTTTAATTTTTGTATTTAGAAATGGATATAAGAAAGGGATTATTTCATCAGTGCTTTCATTTGTAGCAATATTTGTTGGGATTGTTTTAGCAATTAATTTTTCTTCAGTAGCTGGTATATGGCTGACAAAATCATTGAATATACCATCTGCTATTTTGCCCATTTTATCATTCGTATTTGTAGTGGTCGTAGTAGTCGTAGCTATAAAGATAGTAGCGATGATTATGGAAAAATTCCTAAGTACTATATCGCTCAATTTTGTCAATAAATTAGCTGGAGGTACAATGTGGACGATTATTGCTGCATTACTTTTTAGTGTAGGGCTTACGTTATTGGGGCATCTCAATGTATTTACACCTTCATTTGAAGAATCGTCATATACGTTTAAGTATATTGTTCCATTTGGTCCTATGGCGATAGATTTTGTAGGGACTATGATTCCTTTTTTAGGCGAAGCTTTCAGGGCAATGAACGAAACTATGCAAGAGTTAGCTGGAGGGCAATAGCAATAAGAATAGTATCTATTTTTTTAGATGGCAGCATATTAATAAATGTACGTTTTTTATTCATTTATTAATATGCTGCTTATTTTACTGTTATTGCCGCTGTCTTTTCTTAAATTTGTTGAAAGTTTTAAATCGATTGATTAAATAAATAAGATACTTTGTATGAAGAAAGTTATGGTAGTAGTGGGAACTCGTCCCAATTTTATAAAAATTACTCAGTTTGAAAAGGAATTTGAAGCACATCCTTCAGGCTTTAAGTATACATTGGTACATACGGGACAGCATTATGACGATAATATGTCAAAGATTTTTTTTGAACAATTTCAATTAAAAAAGCCAGATTACTTTTTAGAGATACAAGGACTTACACCTAGTGCTCAAATAGGAAAAATTATCTACTCATTAGATGAAATTGTGAAAGAAGTACAACCTGACATTATAATGGTTCCAGGTGATGTCAATTCTACTTTGGCTGTAGCTATTGTCGCTAATAAAAATGGAATAAAACTAGGTCATATAGAAAGTGGATTGAGGAGCTGTGATAGAGAAATGCCAGAAGAGATAAATCGAATTTTAACAGATGAAATCACAGATCATTTTTTCATAACAGAGCCAAGTGGATTAGAAAACTTAAAGAAAGAAGGCAAAAACCCTCAAAAATTACATTATGTAGGCAATACAATGATTGATACAATTGTCGGTTTTGATGAGGATATTCAGAATAGTCCAGTTTTAGAAAAGTTGAATATTCAAGAAGATTTTGCACTGATGACTATGCACCGTCCAAGGAATGTAGATACGGTCGATCAGTTGAAAAAATTAGTAGCAATTGTCGATTATCTAACTGAAAAAATAAAAGTAGTGCTGCCGCTGCATCCAAGAACTAAAAATAGACTAGAAAGTAATGGAATGCTTGCTGCTCTACAAAATAATTCGAATTTAGTATTGACTGGTGCGTTAGATTATTTGAGTTTTCAAAAATTAATATCTACAAGCAAGTTCGTCATCACTGACAGTGGAGGGATTCAGGAAGAAACTACTTTTAGACAAGTTCCATGTCTTACTTTAAGAAATAATACAGAAAGACCTGTTACTTTGACAGAGGGAAGTAATGTACTCGTAAAATATGAAGTTGAAGATGTTGTAAAATATGTGAATGAAATTTTTGCAGGTACCTATAAGAAAGGAAAGATTCCTCAATATTGGGATGGACGAGCTACAGAAAGAATAGTAGAAGTATTAGATAAAATAATATAAAGTTGAAGCAAGCAATAATAAGAAAAGGAAAAGTATTGGCACAAGAAGTGCCGAGTCCTAAAGTAGATGCAGGAAAAGTATTGATAAAAGTATTACATAGTTGCATCTCAGCAGGTACTGAGATGAGTAATGTCAATATTACTAAAAAAAACCTGATAGAGCGAGCTTTAGCTCAACCTCAAGAAGTAAAAACAGCACTCGAATTTGCTAAGAAAAATGGTATAGCAAAAACAATCAAAAGAGTCAAAGGAGTATTGGATGGTGGGAAACCTACAGGGTACTCTATCGCAGGAGTTGTCGCAGGAGTTTCAGGTGAAAATTCTAAATTTCAAATAGGAGATATTGTTGCTGCTGCAGGAGCAGGAATAGCTAATCATGCAGAAGTAGTAGCTGTACCCGAAAATTTAGTGATGAAAACGCCCAAGGGAATGGATTCTCGTTTAGCATCGACAGTCACGCTTGGAGGAATTGCTTTACAAGGAGTTCGTAGAGTCAATTTGCACTTAGGAGAGGTTTGTGTAGTTGTAGGAGCAGGTATTTTAGGATTAATAGCGCTACAATTATTGAGATTGAGCGGTGTGCGAGTCATTGTAACAGATATAGATGAGAAAAGATTAGCAATCGCTAAAGAATTAGGCGCAGAGCTATGTCTCAATCCTATGAAAGACGATATTATCAAGGTAAGCAATCATTTTTCTGGAGGAAATGGAGTAGATGCTGTTTTATTTACGGCTGCAACAGGAAGTAGTGAACCATTGTCACAGTCTTTTCAGATGTGTAAGAAGAAAGGAAAAGTGGTACTTGTAGGTGTATCAGGTATGGAAATCAATCGAAAAGATATCTATGCTAAAGAATTGGATTTTCAAATTTCTACATCTTATGGACCTGGACGATATGACAATAACTATGAGTTGAAAGGACTTGATTATCCTTTTTCTTATGTGCGTTGGACTGAGAATAGAAATATGACCGAGTATTTGCGTCTAGTACATGAAGGATTAGTAAAAATAGAACCACTTATAGATGCGACATATTCTATTCGTGAAGTAGATAAAGCTTTTGAAAGTCTAAATAATCAGGAAACAAAACCCATTATTGTATTGTTAGAATATCCGCAAGACAAAAATGAACAGATTTTGAAGAATAATAAATTGTCGTTTACCACATCTACAATCGCAAAAGAAAAAGTTTCTGTAGCATTGATAGGAGTAGGCAATTTTGCTACAGGAATGCATTTGCCTAACATCGAAGCTTTGAAAGGAAAATATCACCTGAGAGCAGTAATGAGCCGAGATGGATTTAAAGCGAAGAAAGTAGGAGAACAATTTAAGGCAGACTATGCTACTACAGATTATAAAGAAATATTGAAGGATGAGCAAGTTGATTTAGTCTTGATTTCTACTCGACATGATAGTCATGGTTCTTTAGTTATGGAATCTTTACAAGCGGGCAAACATACTTTTGTAGAAAAACCACTCTGTGTAAATGAAGAAGAATTAGCTGCTATAGAGGCGTTCTATGCAGATGGAGAAGAAGGAAAGCCACTTTTGATGACAGGTTTCAATCGTAGATTTAGTAAATATCTCCAAGAAGTCAAAAAACATACAGCAAAAAGAATTAATCCACTTTTTATACAATACAGAATGAATGCAGGCTACATACCAATGGATCATTGGGTACATGAAAGCGGAGGACGTATAGTAGGAGAAGGATGTCATATTATAGATGTGATGAATTTTTTGACAGAAGCAGAGATAGAATCGATTAGTTTTGACAAAGTGAACCCTAATAATGATAAAATTAGGTCAAGTGATAATGTTTCTATGATATTGAAGTACAAAGATGGATCAGTTGCAAATATTCAATATTTTGCAGTAGGAAGCAAAAAATTCCCTAAAGAGTATATGGAAGTTCACTTCGATGAGAATACTATTGTAATGGAAGACTATAAGTCATTGAAAGGGTATGGAATCAATGTGAAAGAGATAAAAGATTCGATAAGTGCGAAGGGACAGAAAGAAGAATTGGAGCATTTATATGATTGTCTGAAAGGAAATAAGGAAGGATGGCCTATAGTTCTATGGGATATGATACAGACGACTAGAATATCATTGTCAATAGATTAATATTTGAATTTATGTCTTTAAAAACTTTAAAAATTAAAACAATAATAGCAAATATTCCTATTGTTGGAAGATCAATATTTCCCTTTCGTAATGATGACTCGCCATACCATAGAAAAGGCTATATTCATAAACATAATGTATCTTATCAAAATAATAAAGGCAATTCTAATGCAAAAATTGCTGTTATTGGATTGCCAAAATCAGGAAATACATGGTTGACAGGCTTGTTTGCTGATTATTTTGATTTGCCAGTCGTTCATTATAATGCTGATAGGAATAAAAAAGGTGTGACAATGTTTCATAGATCATTTTCAAGAAAAATGTATATGAGACGTGATATCATTTCTGTTGCATATATAGTAAGAGATATACGAGATGTGCTAGTATCATATTATAATTATTCAAAAACAGATGATTATAGAAAATATGTAGACCCTAATGCATATTATGAAAATATAGAGGATTTTTATTATTCTTATTTCTTGTCAAGATTGATATATCAGTATGATTGGTATAATCACACTGAAGAATACATTTCACATGGAGTACCTATAGTCAAATATGAAGATTTATGGGATGATACTTCTATGACATTGAGAAATCTATTGATGAAAATGAATGTTCCTGTCGATGAGGATAAAATAAAAAAAGCAGTCGATAATAATACAATCGCTAAGAGCAAAAAAGCAGGAAAACAATTGTGGCGAAAAATTTCGACTTCTCATTTTCGCAAAGGAGGATATGGAGGTTATAAAGAAGATCTCCCAGAGTCCATCATTGAAGATATTAATGAACGGTTTAGTCCTTTTCTAAAAAGATGGGGATATGTCTAACACAACTATAGAATTGGTATAATGGGAATAGTTAAAAGGCAAGGTTCATTAGCTTCTATTTTTTCATATATAGGTGTTATCATTGGATCCCTTAATACATTATGGCTTTTCCCTGAATATATAGGAAGTGAAAAATTTGGCTTATTTCAATTGATTATAGCATTTTCATTAATGTTTTCAAGATTATCTCTTTCAGGTACACCTAAGACAGTGATTAAATTTAATCCTTATTTTGTGGGGAAAGATAATTTATCATTTGTCTATTTTATTTTTAGTAGTGTCTTTTTAGGATTTATGATTTGTAGTGGTTTATTCTTTATACTAAAACCATTTTTGTCGCTAGTCTATTCTGAAAATGCAACTCTTTTTATAAAATACATAGGATTGATATTGCCTATAGCTTTTTTTATGGCTTATTTCGAAATTTTAATTTCATTTTCAAAAGCAAATATCCATACAGTTGTACCAAGTTTCTTGCGAGATGTAGTCATAAGGGTGCTGATATCTCTATTGATTATACTATATATATATGAATACATTGATTTCAATTATTTTTTAAAAGCTATTATTGGCGTTTATTTTATTGTAAGTGTATCTCTCTTAGGATACTTAGTTCATCACAAAATTTTTTCTATTGCTAAAATTTCTTTTTTAAATATAAAATCGAAGTATAGGGAGATGATGAAGTATGGATTTTTCGCACTTTTCAATAATATTGCTATCATATTGAGAGAGCGTATTGATATTCTTATGATAGCGGCATTAATGGGACTCTCAGATGTTGGTGTTTATTCAATAGCTTTTTTTATGGCATCTGTTATTTCTATACCATCCAATTCAATTTCCCAAGTAGTAGAGGGACTATTATCAAAGTATATTAAGAACAATGATATGCTAAATGTAAAAGACATATACAAAAAAACAGCTTTAAATCAACTTATAATCAGTGGAATTATTTTTATAGGAATTGTATGTAATTTACATAATGTATTTATCTTAATTCCTAAGTTTATTGATGGCTATTGGGTGATTGTTTTTATCGGATTAGCTAGATTGACAAATGTTTCTACTGGCTGTAATGGGTTAATAATAATCAATTCTGATTTTTATAAAATGTCATTTTATAGTAGCTTATTTTTAGTTGGATTATTATTTATTACTAACCTTATACTTATCCCCTTGTATGGTATATCAGGAGCTGCTTTCGCAACATTTTTATCAATTTTCATCAATAATGCATTCAACATAATAGTTGTTTATTACAAATATAGAATACAACCATTTACGTTATCTTTTTTAGCCTTACTTTTTTTCTTGATTGTTATCTTTTTTATGGGATATTTTATTCCTTTGTTTGACAATGTCTTTATAGATATAGGGATTAGATCATTTACTATGGGTATTAGCTATGTTGCAATTGTTTATTTCTCTAAAATATCTAGAGATTTTAATGATTTGGTTGATAGTAATATTGAAAAGATAAAATTAATATTTTGAGATCTTATGAATAATGTTGTTA
>JBMZDS010000046.1:0-9100 GCA_049614465.1 Chitinophagales bacterium | reverse complement strand
TTACTTGCTGGAGGAGATTTGTGGTGGGATGGTTCGCAGTTTCCTGTAGCAGAATTTCCTAGTGGATTGGGAAACCATGTTTTGTATTCAGGGGCAATTTGGCTATCAGCTTACGATGAGTTTGATTCTTTGTATCTTGCCGGACAAACTTATCGCAATCAAGGAGCTGATTTTTGGACAGGACCTGTTTTAGATGGCAATATGCCCGCTTATCATTGTGCCGCATGGGATAGGCATTTTATTATTTATGCTACAGATGTTAATACTCATCTTGACAATATAGATAATGCTAGTAGTTTTCCTATAGACGCCAATGCGATACCATTAGCTGTAAAGGAGTGGCCAGCAAAGGGTAATCAATATCTTGCAAATTCTAATCTTACCGTTGATGAACCTATGGCACCATTCATAGATGCCAATAATAATGGTATTTATGAACCAGAAGAAGGCGACTATCCTAAAATAAAAGGCGACCAATGTATCTTTTGGGTGATGAATGATAAAGGCAATATACATGGTAGGACAGGAGGCACCCCACTCGAAGTCGAGATACAATGCATGGCTTATGCATATGCTACCAATGATGTATTGAACGATTGTACATTTTACGATTATAAAATAATCAATAAATCGAATAGAGATTATCATGATTTTATTTTTTCGCAGTTTGTTGATCCAGATTTAGGGGAAGCTACAGATGATTTTATAGGCTGTGACACTGCTCGAAATATGGCTTTTGCATACAATGCTAGTTCGCCCGATGGAGATTATGGGTTTGATATCCCAGTAGTAGGAGTGGTTATGTTGCAAACACCTGAGGATAAACAAATAGGTTCTTTTATGTATTTTAGTAACAATGGTAGTGGTACAGTTACTGACCCTGATACTTTTTCAGAATTTAGAAACTATCAGGAATCAAAATGGAAAGATGGAATTCCTTTAACAGATGGAGGAACTGGTTATGGAGGTGCATTTCCTGCAAAATATGCTTATCCTGGAAATCCAACAGATGCTACAGGATGGTCAGAATGTAATGTGTCTGGCATTGGAAATGGTGGTGATAGAAGATTTGTAATGAGTTCTTCTACATACAATATGGCAGCGGGAGAGTGTTTAAGTTTCACAATAGCTGCTGTACCACAGGTAGTGCAAAATTATCAACCCTGTGTGACTGATATAGATTCTGTGCTCGGACAAAAAGTAGACGAAGTGAAAATATTGATGGGGTATGATTTAGTAGACGCAAATTGTACTGTCGATGAAAATCCAGTAGTCGTTAGTCCTGCTATTCGAGACTTGGCAGATAGCGATTTGATACAATTGATGCCTAATCCGAGTAATGGACTTGTACAAATAAATGGAGTTGAAATAGCTAAAGCTGTATTATATGATTTGACAGGGAAAAAACTTCTCACAACCAATAAAAACCAACTTAATGTGTCTGCTTTAAGTGAAGGGATTTATTTTCTTCAAGTGATAGACAAAAACGGATTGGCTTATAAAGCGAAAAAACTAATCGTAGCCAAGTAGCTCACACATGCTATCTTCTATGGATTATCGTCCAAAAGCAGCTCGCTGCAAACCAAAGACTATTGACTAAAACCAGTTAACTATTTTTTCAAAAAAGCAGCTTCGTATTTGGCTATCCAATCGTCAGCTGTCATTTTAGAGGCTAACTGACCGATAAGTTTATAAGGGATATCTTCTATTTTTTTGAAGCGAATACAGGATTTTCCCATATCGAGTTTGTACTTACAGTGTTTTGGGTATTCGGTAGCGAACCAATCCATCAATTTTTCATCCGTATAAATGCCCATGTGATATACTGCTACAAAGTTTTTTTGCGAAGCGATATTCATAAAGGGTAAAGGTGCATCTTTTTTGCAATGATATCCTTTAGGATAATACGACAACGGAATGACATAACCCAGCATGCCATAATTGAGACATTCTTCAAATTCTTTTGGGATATTCTTATTAATGATTTCTCGTAGATGATTGACAGCAGTCTGCCTTTCTTCGGGCAATTTGCTAACGTATTCTTCTACTGTATTGGCTTCGATTTTCATTTTATAAAATTACAATTTTCTCAATTTTTCCAAAGTCTTTCTTCCTCTACTTTTAAATCCTGCACTACCATAAGGCATTTGCTCTTCAATAAGAAGAATCAATTCGTTTTTCAAATCTGGTTCTTGCACACATATATTGGCAAGGATAGTCATCGAAAACGCTTTTATCGCTATTGGTGTTTCATGTTTTGCTAAAAAATCAAAACAAAGATTAGCCGCTTTTCCGATAAGTTCTTGTGGCAAATCTACATTTTGTAAGATTCGTACAGTGTTGCGTGTGACGGATACATGTGGTGGGTTTTCAAGATAATCAACCATTTTTGAAAGATAAGGTGTCAAAAGAAAAGCATGCTTGTCAAAACAATAGGCAACCACATTGGCACTTCGCTGACTAACACGATATTCTCCTGCAAAAAACAAGTCCATTAGGTCAGCAAATCTTGCTTCATCTTTTCCTATCCAATCACTTAGTTTTTTCCATTGTTCTTTACTGCATTCGGCTAGTATTTCTTCTCGAAGATTCATGCTAGCAACATTTTTATGTCGTCAAAAAAGATAAAAACAGCAATAACAACACTAGCGATAGACATTACAAGTACAGCTCCTGCGGCACAGTCTTTAGCGATTTTTGCTAACGGATGTTTTTCGGGAGAAATCAAATCTACAGTTGCTTCAATAGCGGTATTCATAATTTCTAATGCGATAACAGATGAAATACAGAGAATAATAATAATCCATTCTATTGTACTAATACAGAATAAGAATCCAGCTCCTATTATTAAAATAGTAGCTAGAACATGTATTTTCATATTTTGTTCACGTGCAAAAGCAGTTTTTACTCCTTGAAAAGCATACACAAAAGATTGAAGAAACTTTTTCATTGCTTGTAAAGCTAATGATTCGAAAGCTAAAAGTGTTGAATTCTTATTCCTTTCTTTTTTCAATGTGTTCTTGTTCTTTTGCCTTGATGCAAAAGAACCAAAAAATCAAGCCTAATTCTTTTCTCTCAATTTTCTACGGCTCTCTCCACTAAAAAAATATAAGAATGACAATGTTATCCCATAATAGCATTGCTTATACTATCCATATCTTTTTAGCCGTTTCGCTCGCCTTGAAAACTGGATAAAATAATGAGGGTGGTCAAGAGGTCTTTCCCGCCATGTCAAGTGTTTTTTCACTTGACATTTCATTGAGTGTTGAAATGAAAAGACTCTCACAAGAGAGAAGAGAAATAACAAAAAAAGCTGAAACATATTCATTACGTTTCAGCCTTCCTATTTATATTTTATTTTCAAATCGGTACATCACCAAATTCTCAAATTAGAAGTTTATTTCAAAAACTTAAATTTCTTGCCTGGATAGTAAGCCATATCGCCTAACTCTTCTTCAATACGAAGAAGTTGATTATATTTTGCCATTCTATCAGAGCGAGATGCTGATCCTGTTTTTATTTGTCCTGTATTTAATGCTACAGCAAGATCTGCAATCGTATTGTCTTCCGTTTCGCCAGAGCGATGACTCATTACAGATGTATAGCTATTTTGCGAAGCGAGATTAACAGCATTAATCGTTTCTGTTAACGTTCCTATTTGGTTTACTTTTATCAAAATCGAATTTGCAATATTTTCATCTATTCCTCTTTGTAATCTTGTCGTATTTGTCACAAACAAATCATCTCCTACGAGTTGTACTTTGTCGCCAGCTTTTTCTGTCAGTGACTTCCAACCTGCCCAGTCGTCTTCATCCATGCCATCTTCTATAGATGCGATAGGATATTTTGCGCACCAGTCAGCCCAGTAAGCCGCCATTTCATCGCTAGAGAGTTTTTTACCAGTCGATTTATGAAAATGATAGACTTTTTCTTCTTTGTTGTAAAATTCTGATGAAGCTGCATCCATAGCTATCCACATATCTTCGCCTGGTTTGTAGCCTGCTTTTTCTATAGCCATCAATACCGTTTCTATAGCTTCTTCATTCGATTTTATATTCGGAGCAAATCCTCCTTCGTCTCCTACATTAGTAGAATATCCTTTGCTTTTCAATACATTTTTTAGATGATGAAATACTTCTACACCCATTCTCAAGCCTTCCGAAAACGTATCTGCACCAAAAGGCATCACCATAAATTCTTGAAAATCGATAGAGTTATCTGCGTGCGACCCACCATTCAAAATATTCATCATCGGAACAGGTAGGGTGTTGGCATTGACTCCTCCAATATATCTGTATAGTGATTGATTAGATGCTGCTGCTGCTGCTTTTGCACAAGCTAGCGAAACACCTAGAATAGCGTTTGCGCCTAAATTTCCTTTGTTGGGCGTTCCATCCATTTCAAGCATAATGCCATCTATTAGATTTTGCTCCATGACATCCATGCCTATGAGTTCTTCTGCTATTGCTCCATTGATGTTTTCAATAGCTTTCAAAACACCTTTTCCCATATAAATATCGCCACCATCACGCAATTCTACTGCTTCATGAATACCTGTACTAGCTCCAGAAGGTACTGCCGCACGACCAAAATTGCCATCTTCAGTGACTACATCACATTCTAATGTAGGATTTCCTCTTGAGTCTAGGATTTGTCTTGCGCGTATATCGATGATTATGCTCATGCTTGCTTATATATTATATAGGTTAGATTATTAGTCGTGTATATTATTTGTTCATCAAAGTCGTAAACTCGTCAAATAAATAACGAGAATCATGAGGTCCAGGTGATGACTCTGGATGATATTGTACAGAAAATGCTTTCTTTCCTTTGATGCGAATACCTTCTACAGTATTGTCATTGAGATTGACGTGTGTTATTTCTACTTGGTCACTTTTTTCTATGTCTTCTCTGCTGACTTCAAATCCATGATTTTGTGATGTGATTTCGCAGATATTACCTTCCATGTTTTTGACAGGATGGTTGAGTCCTCTGTGTCCGTGATGCATTTTGTAGGTAGATATTCCATTGGCGAGTGCCAGTATCTGATGTCCTAGACAAATACCAAACAAAGGTTTGTCTTCTTGCATGATGGCTTTGACAGTGTCTATTGCGTAAGTGGCAGGAGCAGGATCTCCTGGGCCATTAGAAATAAAATATCCATCTGGATTAAATTTTTGCATTTCTGCAAAGCTCGTTTTTGCAGGAAAAACCTTCATGTTGTAGCCTCTTTCTGCCATACATTTTAGGATGTTTTTCTTGATGCCCATGTCTAGCACGGCTACTTTATATTTTCCATTTGTATCACCAAAGCCATAAGCAGTTTTGGTAGAAACGACTGAAGCCAATTCTAATCCATCCATGCTAGGCGCACCTTTGAGCTCGGTTTGTAGTTTTTCTATGGTGTCAAGCTCTGTAGAGATAATGCAGTTCATCGCTCCTTTTCCTCTAATGTGTCGTACAAGTGAGCGCGTATCTATATCTGCTATGCCTACGATATTTTCTTCTTCAAAATAATTTTGTAAAGAGTCTGTCGAGATAATTCTAGAGTGTTTTTCAGAAAATTTCTTACAAATCAATCCACTGATTTTGACATCACTGGACTCTACATCTAGTTCATCTACCCCATAATTGCCAATATGAGCATTGGTCATGACGACTATCTGTCCATAATATGAGGGATCGGTAAAAACTTCTTGATAACCAGTCATTCCGGTATTGAAACAAATCTCGCCAGTAGTCGTACCACTAGCGCCAAGTGCTGTTCCTTCAAAATAAGTTCCGTCTTCGAGTAGTAAATAGGCTTTTGCTGACATATACATTGAATATTTGGGCGAAAATAAATGATTTTACTTTTTTCTGACTGTGATTTATCAAAAGAATGTAAACATTTTTGAATTGTGCCAACTTTCGTGTGAAAATGGTAGTTTTTTGTTGGGGGAAAAGAGCAAGATGTTTTAAGAGAAATACTGGCAAAATAAATAAAACATTTATTGCGTTTTCTCTAGAAATACCCGAACTTCGCTTATCGCCTGATAACAATAAATTGAGACGACATGTTATCTAAAACATTAGACTCAAAAAGAAATGAATACAGCAGTATTAGTCATAGATATGTTAAACGACTTCTTCCGAGACGGAAGATTGAAGGACAATAGATATAAATTGTGTAATAACATCAATACCTTGCTCAGTGCGGCTCGAAAACAGAATCTTGAAATTTTTTGGGTACGGCAAATATTCAAAGAAGATTTAAGTGACGCCTTCCTGGTCATGAAGAAAAGAAATATCCGTATTACAATGGAAAATTCGGAAGGAGCAGAATTTCTTAAGGAATTAGATAAGAATGAAAATGATCATGAAATCGTAAAAAAGAGATACAGTGCTTTTTACAAAACTCAACTAGAAGAAATACTCGCCAACAATGGTATTGATGAAATAATTCTTTGCGGAGTCAATACACACGCCTGCATTAGAACAGCTGCAATTGATGCATATCAAAGGGATTTGGAAGTTATAATTGCTAAAGACTGTGTCGATTCGCCAGATAAGCGGCACCATGATATAAGCCTTCAGTATTTAGGCAATGAGATATCTAGGGTATTAAATAGTAAGCAAATTATAAATAGTTTACTAAGCCCAACAAAAAGCTAATCGAAATTACATAAAAGCGTTTAGCAAAAACGACAAGTGCAACTATAAACACATATTATACCAAATCCTCCGTGTCCTTTTTCATCCATTTTAAATCTTCTTCATTTTTGATTTTCGCAGAGTAATCAACTAAGTCTTTTTTATATTTTTTAGCATCATTTTCATTGCCTAAAAGCAAATTTACTCGCATCATTATTTCACTAGCGTATGCCAAGTCAAAATCTGCCATTTCGTTTTGTTGCTCGAAAGTGAGTTGATGACATTCTTGCGCATATTTCATGGCATTTTCTTTTTCATCCGCTTTGAGATAAGCTTTGGCTATCATATACAATCCTCTTTGTGTATTGACCATCTTATGTCCAGAAAAATCTTGCCAATGGAGTAAAGAAGCATGTCCAAGATGTATGATTCTTTCACGTTCGTATTTTGTCAAAGTTTCTTTTTCATAGAGGGCAAAAATCTCATTGTTGTATTTCGCTCCAAAAAATCGATGGGCTTGATCTTCGGTGTAAGTTTTCTCAGTAGACATATCTATAGGTTTAGGGCAAAAATAACTAAAAATCGAATTACCTTTACACAATGCAAATTTCCTCTACAGAAGAAAATTATCTGAAAGCAATATTTAGTTTGTTTTACAAAACAAATGTGCCTGTCTCGACCAATGCTATCGCCCAGAAAATGGAAACAGCTCCTGCTTCTGTGACTGATATGCTCAAGCGATTGGCAGAGAAAGAGCTCGTGCTATATGAAAAATACAAAGGAGCGTCTTTGAGTAAAGAGGGTGATTTTATAGCAAAAAGATTAGTACGAAAACATCGAATATGGGAAGTTTTCTTATTGGAAAAGCTAGGTTTTCAATGGGATGAAGTGCATGATGTAGCAGAACAATTAGAACATATTAATTCTACTGAACTGATACGAAGGTTAGATCAATTTTTAGGTTTTCCGAAGACTGATCCGCATGGCGATCCTATCCCAGATGAAGAAGGAAACATGGCAAAGCCCGAACATGTAAAACTCACAGAGCTTGAAAAAAATGACACAGCGATTGTGGTAGGAGTAGCAGATACTTCAACGGTATTTTTGCAGTATTTAAGTCAGATGGGAATACAGTTAGGTTTATCAATAACAGTGTCAGAAATATTTGCTTTTGATAGTTCTATACAAGTAAAAGCAGGTGATAAATTTTTGATGCTGTCTAAGCAAGTATCAGAAAATCTATTGGTCAAGAAAAACTAGTGATAAGCTACTATTTTGACTGTTTTTCGCTTTCGGATGTAGCGTTGTATAATTTTTGTACTTTCCGCATTGTTTTCGAAAGTTGTGATTGAATCTTTTAGCGTTTCTATGCTATTGTCAAAAGTATCGAGTTCTATTTCTCCCACCCCTTTAAATACAAAATTTTCAATCCACACAATGTAAGCCGTGTTTACAAATGCCACTTCTCGTATCATAAAGAAATTTTGATGGGGATAGAGGTTTTTTTGTAAGGCTTTCATCACTTGCTTTTTGTATTGTTGTATTGTGTTTTGAGCAGGCAATACTTGCAATTGATTTTTTTGTAGAAAACCTTTTAAGAATTTTTTCGCACTTTTTTCATGCTGAAAACGCCACAAAGCATTTTCATTGAGATTTCGCTCTACATCAAAGAATAAATTGTGTTTTGGTTCTTGTTCCCAAAAAACGCCAACGGGTAGCGACTTAGCTATTGTTTTTTTATTGTACGCTGGTTTTTCTTGGCGAATAAGTTCTATTTCTTTTAGTTGAGAAATCACATAACTATTGATTACTTCTGTTTGTATATCTGTGACTTCTTTTGCCATATTTTCGTAGCGAAAAGTATTGATGTCTTCTGCTAGAAATTTTCGCATTTCTTTATACAGGTTTTTGCCAGACTTTACCATGAGGATATTTCCTTCTTTATCTAAAAAACGACAAACTCCAGGATCTTCGGGCAGGTTTTCGATAGTTTCATGAGGAATATTGGCGGTAATATCATTTTTGATAGCTTGCTGGCTTGTCGCTTCCATGACAAAATCCTTCCCTTTTTCTTCTATTATTTTATGCAAAAGCAATGCAGTTGCTTCGGCATCGCCATATGCTCTGTGTCTAGCTTCAAGTACCAAGTTGAGGTTTTGACAAAGCGTTCCTAGGCTGTATGACGGCTGGTCTTTAAATGTTTTTTGAGATAATTTTACTGTACAAACATTATTTCTTCGAAATCCTTTTTCTAGTCGCCTGAACTCTCGTCTTATCACGCCATAATCAAATCCGATATTGTGTGCTACAAAAACAGCATTTTCGGTAAAGTGACTTACTTTATCTGCTATCTCAGCAAACGTAGGTGCAGAAGCAACCATGTCGTCTGTGATACCAGTTAGTTTCACAACGTAAGGAGTGATTTTTCGTTCAGGATTGACTAGGGACGTATAAGAGTCAATAATGC
>JBMZDS010000045.1:0-9188 GCA_049614465.1 Chitinophagales bacterium | reverse complement strand
AAAAAGAATATATATTTTCTTTGCACCAAGTGCCTTTTTCACACCTATAATAGACGTTCGTTCTTTCACAGAGACAAACATAATATTCGCAATGCCAAAACTCCCTACTATAATAGAAAATCCACCAATCACCATTCCTGCCAAAAAGATAAAAGAAAACATCTGATCAAAAACATTGCTAAACACAGAAATTTTATTGAGTGAAAAATCATCTTCGTCCAATGGTCGTAAACCTCTCACCACTCGCATCATTCCGGCAAGTTCTGCCTCTACTTCTTCTATTGGATACCCCTCTTTACCTTTTACCAAAATAGATAAATCACCATCTGTCAAATCATCCATGTAAGCCAAAGCATACTTATCAGTAACATAGACCGTATTGTCCAAGCCAAAATTGCCATTTATACCTAACACGTCTTGTCCTTCTTTTTCTAAAATACCAATCACTTCAAATTCTACGCCCCCATATTTAACACTTCTTCCTACACCAACTCCATTTTCACCAAAAAACTCAAAAGCAATATCAAAGCCTAATAATATTTTGGGTTGTGGGTTTTGAAACTCATTAGGCAAAAAATATCGTCCTTCAGCAAACTGAAAATCTCTTATTTTTTCATAATCCTCTGTAATCGCAAAAGCATTGATTGATTCAAGCTCAGTATCATTATATTGCACAGTACTTGTCTTTGAATATCTCCATATTGCTATAGACTCTATTGTATGACTATCTCTATCATATAAATCAGTAAAATTTTCTCTACTGATATTCGGTCTATTGGCATATTTCCACCATGGATAATCCTCTTCCATTATCCAAGGAGAACTATTAACATAAATAGTTTCTCCTCCTAGCGAATCTATACTTTTACGTAAGTTTTTTTCTAAAGAATCTACAGCAGAAAACACCGTAATCAGGCATACAATACCTATCGTAATTCCTAACAATGAAAGAAATGAACGTAGCTTACTTGCCCACAATTCTTTGAGGGCAAGAACGAAACTTTCCGATATGATTTTGAGCCAAATAAACATTCTACAATCAACTTATTGTTTAATGATTTTTTCTTCAGAAAGAATACTTCCTTCATTGGATTTTATTAATAGAAAATAAAGTCCATTACTTAGAGGATTTGTAGAAAAGGTCAATACATTTTCACCTTTTTTGATTTGGTCATATAGCAATTGTTTTACTACTTTTCCATTTATATCAATTATCTCAAAAGAAAGATATTGTTCTTCAGGATTAGTAAACTTAAAAAACAATAACTCCCTTAGCGGATTGGGATATACGGATGTATGCTGCAATGGATTGCTAGGTTGACGAATCGCTACATCACAATCTTTGCTATACACAGAGTTCAATCCTGCGATCCATGTATTGTGTCGTTGTTGAGTACCTCCTATAGCTATAGCTGCTTTAAATCCATAGAATCCATTGAACCAAACTTCTCCTGGATTATTGTACCTTCTTTGACTTCCTGAATAATCTCCCCATCGCTCAAAATTGCCAGAGATCAAATTGACATAACTTTCTCCATTTTTTATATGTACTCGCTCCGAATAACCACTATCGACTTGATAAAAAATAGCAGACATTCCTGGGAAACTATCTACCGAGCTATGATTGAAATTGATAATTGCTTGTTCATCACAGGCTTCTAAACCGGAAAATGAAATATTAGGATAACCATATTCTAGGCTATCTGTTCCTTCAATGATTGTCAATAATGCCGTATTATCAAAATTATTTACATTGACTTTTGTATGATAAATCGCTCCTAATCCAGTTGTTGGACTAGCTGTATTCCCTACAAAGTGTATTGTTCCATTTTCATAAAACCCACCTAAAGGACGTGCATCATTGGTCTGTAAAAAAATATTTGCTTGTGGCTGATGCACATGTGGTGGCACTCGATAACTATTGTCCGCCAAAAAGTAATCTGTTGTAACATTAATATTAGCTGCATTGGCCAGTTTATCATTGATATGCACCAAGAAAAAAGTATCATTAACAGCATCAAAATTACGATTGCTCACCAAATACATATCTGGACCATAAGTTGTCATCCCTCCTTTCATAGGTGTAAGATTTCTGATAGGTTTCCCTTCAAAAAATATATCCGTATACAATGAAGCATTAAGCGTTTCACCACTATACCCACTCTCCTTTTCTATATGCCAAACTATAGACTGCATAAAACCTGTTTGCCATGATACAGAGTCACTATTAATATGATTGACTGTGATATAAAAATCTTCATCCGTCATTGCGATTGCTGGAAAATCTGACCAAGCATTGTTATCTAATGGATTGCCATCGAGAGCGTACATATTCCAACCGTCTAGTGGGTTATTTGTCTTTGAAAAGCAAACGGCTATCGCTGTATTATCACTATCGCTTCCATTCAAAAATACTAATATAAACTTATCTTGCTTAGGATCATAAGCAACTTTTGGATCATAAGAATTAGCAGGTAAATTCAAAGAATCAGCAAACACATTAAGTGATACATCTTGTAATTCTACTCCTGTCTCATCAAAAACATATACTATAGAATTCGTTACAGACATTATAATCCCTGCATTAGAAATCGCCAAATCATTATCATTTGGGATCCCCCCAAATGGATTGCCTGCAAACGTATTGACAATAGTTGGTTCTAGATTATTTGTCTTTTGAACTTGACTTCCAGATTTTAAAGTACTATTTGTTTCTTCTTGTAGCAGCTTCAATTGATGCAGATAGTTTCGGGCAGAATTGGAACCAGGGAAAGGGCTCTCTACAGAATATACATATGTATTCCAATCATGCTCAACTTTTGATAAAGTAATTTCTCCTTGCTTTTCTATGCTAAAAGAATAAGACTGGTAACTTGAAGATTGTACACAAACTCCTAATACAACAATAAGAGAACAGGCAAGTAAAATATTTTTCATCCGATAAAGGTAAAGAAGTTGTTCAAAAGAAAAAAGGTCGCTCCAAAATGAAACGACCTATGTTGCTGTGGGGATAGGATTCGAACCTATACGGAGTAGTTAGTTTTTATCAAAAGATAAAACTTTATCCCATAATCTCCACCCCCGAGACAGGAGGGCACGTCTGCCAATTTCGTCACCCAACAGTGTTTGTTTTTGACAATTCAAATATGAAACAAAAGACAATGATTGCAAACTAAATTTAGTTTTTAATCATAAAATATCATTATTATTAACCATTTTATTATTTTTGATTAATAATTTTAAGTTAAATCATAAAAATTGGTATGAAAATCGAATTAGATTCAGTAGATACTGGCATTCTCAATATTTTGCAGCAAAATGCAAAGACTCCTTATGCCGAGATAGGTAAAAAAATGTACGTCTCAGCTGCTACAGTGCATAGTAGGATCAAAAAAATGGAGCGACTCAAAATCATCAAAAATGTAAAAGCAGAAGTGAATTATGGATTGATTGGCTATGATATCACATGTTTTTTAGGGATATACTTGAACAAGAGTAGCTTTTATGAAAAAGCAAAGAAACAACTAGAAAAGATACCTGAAATCGTAAGTCTCCATTACACTACAGGTCAATACACTATGTTTGTCAAATTGTATTGTAAAGACACGAATCATTTATTAGACATTTTACATCACAAAATTCAATGCATAGATGGCGTACAACGAACAGAGACACTACTCTCTCTTGAGCAAAGCATCAATAGGAAACTTATTGTATAATTGCTCCAAAACGTCCAAATAACTCATATTCGTACTCTTTGTTTATATCTAGGAGTCCTCATACGGCTAAAATAGACAACGCAAACCTTACATTTGCATCTTCTAAACAACGAAGCTTTATGAAAAGAATAATTACCTTATCGTTTATATTTATTAGTATTATTAGTTTTGGACAACAAGCTAACCTATTCACTATCCCAAATCAAAGTGCACAATTTATACGAATGCCATCGAGAGGGGCAAGTACAGAAATAGATGCTGTATTTTACAATCCTGCGGGATTAACTAAAATGGATGAAGGAGTTTATTTTTCGATAAATAATCAAATTCTCAATCAAAAGACTACAGTTACATCTGACTATCGTTTTTATACAGATGGGGCAAAAGAGTATCCTGGTTCTGTTACTAGTTTTATTTTTCCAAACTTCTATGCTGCATATAATAAGAAAAAAATAAGCATTCATGGTGGTTTTTTCCTTGTAGGAGGAGCAGGAGGAGCTACATATACTAATCTACCTGTTTCAGATAGAGGTATAGCTGATATTGCTCCTGCTTTGCAAAATTCTCCAGGAATTGGATTGTATGATTTAGACAATCAAATCTTGGCAAACACAGGAACAAATCCTCAGTTTAGCGATATCACAGATTATCGTTTCAATTTTGAAAATAAAGGATTGGGCTTTAGTCCATCAGTACAAGTTGGTGCATCTTACAGATTCAATGATATTTTTTCTGCATCATTAGGATTTCGATGGGCAAGACAAGTAGTACAATCTAAAGGATTTGTTACAGATATAGAAATATATAATGAACATCATGGAGGATGGACTGCACCAGGCGATTATCTACGATATATAGCAAATCAACCGTATTCAGAAATTAATTCAGGTTTATATAATATTTCTGCAGATGTATATGGTGATTTAGGAGCTGATAGATACATAGATGTAAAAGAGACCGGTAGTGGAATCACTCCAATTGTAGGAGTAAATATCAGTCCAAATGATAAGTGGAATATAGGCTTAAAATACGAACATCGCACTAAAACGACTATGACAACTACTGTCAATAATGGGAAAGATGGAGGGTTAAAATATCAACCAGAAAGAGATACTCTAGAATCTACTCCTGTTTTTGTAGATGGTAGAAAATATAGAGCAGATTTGCCAGGTTCAATATCAGGTGGAGTAAGTTATCAAGCTACCGATAAATGGAAAATTAATGCTGGTGGTAGATATATGTTTTTGAAACAAGCTGTAATGAATGGTAGAGAACAATACATTGATGGAGGATACTACGAACTAGAATTTGCTACAGAATATCAAGTGGCTGAAAAATTTGCAGTAAGCGGAGGCTATACATACAATAGAGCTGCTGTCAATCAAGGATACCATAATGATATCGATTTTTGGCTACCAGGTCATACGATTGGACTTGGAGGACAAGTGGATGTTATCGATGAATTATCTATTAATTTCGGAGGAATGTTTACCAAGTTTAAAACTTCAGAATTCACATACGACAATCATTACTTTGCAGACAATCACTCTATTGCAGAAGGACCTGCTGATTATGAACCTACTTATGATATGAAGTTTGAAAAATCTGCTTATATCTTTGTAGTAGGACTTGATTTTTCCTTTACAAAAGGAAATAATGAAACCACTTCTAACAATAATACTTCTTCACAAAATGAAGATATACCTTATTATTATAGAGCGCAATAATCAAATCAACAGCGATTTAATTCAAATATCATGTCCTGATTTTTTATGTACATTAGATACATTATGAAGTCAATCATCCCTTTCATTTTATTGCTATTTATCTTATTAGCTTGTCAAAAGGAAAGAACAATAGGTATTCAACCTCTTGGAGACTTTGATGCTGCACTCACTGATACTATTGCAAAAACAATAGAGGATGTTTATGGTTTTAATGTGATAGTGATGGAAGACAAACCTATTCCGCAATCAACTTTTGTCAATATCAAAACTCCTAGATATCGAGCTGACTCTTTAATCAGAATTCTAAAAGAAGAAAAACCTGATAGTATTTCTCATATACTAGGCTTGATTGAGAAAGATATTTCCACTACGAAAAAAGATAAAAATGGAGCTATTAAGGAACCTGTAGACAAGTATACCGACTGGGGAATATTTGGTTTAGGGTATCGACCAGGAGTAAGTTGTATAGTCTCATCCTATAGAATCACAGCAGAAAATGAATCCCTTTTCATAGAAAGACTTCAAAAAATAGTCATGCATGAGCTTGGACATAATTTAGGATTGAAACATTGTACGCACAATGAAACATGTGTCATGCGAGATGCCGCTGAAACTATAAAAACAGTAGACAATGTAGAGTTGAAACTCTGTGAAAGATGCCTTAATATTATTAATTAAAAACTAATCAATACGATACATCGCTATCATTTTCTTTAGCATCATATTCTTTGGCATATTTTTCAACAAAAAATTTCTAACACCTGTTCCATACTTCCAATGTGCAATCTTTCCAGTCATCCATGATTGACTAACAATATTATCGACTTTCTGTTTTCGCTGTTGCTGAAATGAACCAAAAGCTTGATTACCTGAATGCTTTTCTAGAATATTACTTAGACAATATGCATCTTCTATAGCTTGTCCCCCACCTTGCCCCATATTAGGAGTCGTAGCATGGCCTGCATCTCCTATTAGACAAGTCTTATTGTCATACCATGTAGCCATAGGCTCCAAATCATTAATATCATTTCTAAAAATCTGATTAAAAGGTGTAGATGCTATTAATTGACTTATGATAGGGTCAAAATTAGCATACATTTTGGACAGCTTATCTTTCACTTCTTCAATATAATCTTGCTGATTAGACTTCCTCTTCGCTACAGCAAACCAATAGACTTTACCTTCCGAAATCTTAGAAAATCCGAATCGAATTTCTTCTCCCCAAAGTTCAACACACCTATTCTTTAAATCATCATCAAAATCAAAATTAGCAATACCTCTCCAACAGGTTTGCCCAGTATAACGAATCTTTGCATTAGGAAAGAGCTGCTTTCTTATTTTCGAATTAATACCATCTGCCCCAATTAAATAATCAGAAATAAGTTCTGTATTATCCTCAAATTTCACGCATACTTTCTCATCTTTCCTGTTAGAATATGACTTAAAATCTTTCCCTAACAATAATTTATCCTTTGGAATTCGATTTACAAGTAACTTTTGCAATCTGGCACGATGAATTGCAATTGTACTATATCCATAAATCTTCTTAATATCATTTTGAAATAGATCAGATAAGGGTGAAAAATCTGACTTACCTATTGTTATTCTATCAACAAAGTTTCCTTCAGATTTTACAGCATCAAGCAAGCCAAGTTTTTCATAAACTTGTAAAGCATTAGGAGCAAGCAAGATTCCAGCACCTACTTCTTTAAATTCAGGGACTTTTTCAACGAGTTGGTATTCAATTCCTTTTTGCTCTAAAGCTACTGCTGTAGAAAGACCTCCTATTCCTGCACCTACTATAGTGTATTTCATAATTTTAAAAACTACATTCCTGCAACCAACTCTTTAACAATAAGTGTCATTTGTGGTTCAGCAGCTTGAGCTGCAGCTACAACCATATCGTGTGATACATCCTCCATTGCTTCTGGCGGATAACCACAGTCCGAAATCACAGAAATACCAAAAATCTCTAACCCACAATGACGGGCAGCTATTACTTCTGGGACAGTACTCATCCCTACAGCATCTCCTCCTAACAAGAAAAATGCCTTATACTCTGCTGGCGTTTCAAAAGTAGGGCCTTGGACACCTATATAAACCCCTTGATGACAAGTGATTTTATTATCATCAGCTATTTTTTGCGCTTTAGTTATCAAATCCGGATTGTAAGCATTGAGCATATCAGGAAATCTTGGCCCTAAACGCTCATCGTTTTTCCCTCTCAATGGATGTTTTGGTTGCAAATTGATATGATCTTTGATAATCATTAAATCACCTACACTGTACGCAGGATTAGTACCACCACTTGCATTAGAAACAACTACTGTATCCACACCCAAAAACTTCATGACACGAATCGGAAATACTACCTGTGCAATATCATAACCTTCATAGAAATGAAAACGTCCAGCCATAGCCACTACATTTTTCCCACTCAATTTTCCAAAAATCAAACTTCCAGAATGTCCTTTTACTGTCGAAACTGGAAAATGAGGAATTTCACTGTAAGGAATCTCTGTTTCTATTTCTATTTCCTTAGAAAGATTGCCCAAACCAGAACCTAACACTATTCCTATTGCAGGGTTTATAGTTGTCTTTGCTTGTAAAAAATCTGTCGTTTCTTTTATTTGTGCGATGATATCCATATTCTTCTAGCGAAAAGTACATAGTAGAAAGTAACAAGATAATTATTCCTCTACTAATTCTTCAATTTTTAGGGTTTTGTCAATATACAATCTGATAGCTTTATCAAATCGTATTTTATCTTCTGTTGCAAAATTAACCTTTATCGGCAAACTATAAATCGGAATTTGATTTTTTATAAAAGTTTCTCGAAAGGGCAATAATCGCGTTACATCTTTTTCTGTTGTAATGATCACTTTTAGTGTATCACCAAGGTTATTGTACGTTTCTATTATTGACTCTATATCCTTGCGTGTATATACATGATGATCTCTAAATTTCCTTGTATAAACTTGCTTAAATTTTGCCTTCAATTCATCTTCCATTTTTGATGGATTGGCTATTCCACTAAGTAATAAGACTTCTGTTTCTTTTTTATTTTCTATCGTTGTATTTTCTGAAAATAGACGATACATAGGCTGGTATTCGATATACGAAAAGAAAACATACTGATAAGGCTTCGGATTGATTTCGGCAATGATTTTTTGCTTCTCTTCTGTTGAAATATCCTTTGGTGCTTTTGTAACTACAATCAAATCTGCTCTTTCACTTGCTGACTTGAATTCTCGTAAATTTCCAACTGGTAACAATTCATCTCGAGTAAATAAATTGTCGTACTCTGTCAGCAAAATAGAAATACCCGCCTTGACTGCTCTATGCTGAAAAGCATCATCTAACAAGACACACATATCGTCTGTAGCCATAGCAGGAATACCTAAAGCTCTATCTTCTGACACACATATTTTAATATTCGGATTTTTGAGTTTATAGAGCAAAGGCTCATCTCCTACTTCACTAGCAGTACTCTGTCTTTGCACTTCTTTAAAGCCTGATGTTTTTCGGCCATACCCTCTACTCAACACTCCAATTGTGTAATCTTCTTTCAATAGATTTATTAAATATTCTGTGTGAGGTGTTTTCCCTGTACCGCCCGTAGTGAGATTGCCTACACAAATGACAGGAATATCAAATTTTGAAGAACGGAACCAACGATTTTTATACGCCAAATTGCGCAAATATATCACTAGTGCGTATATACCAAAAAAAGGAGATAATA
>JBMZDS010000044.1:0-9264 GCA_049614465.1 Chitinophagales bacterium | reverse complement strand
AAAACAAGATTATCGCTATTGTAATGACGATAAATGGGCAAAATCCATGTTCGATTATTGTAAAATCAAGAATAGCAAAGCTTCAGATTTTAAATACAGGGTGCTCACTTGCTCGCTTGGAGAAATGGTTTGTTCTATTCGATTTGTAGGAGGAGATATGTCAAAGCCTGCCGTTTTTATTTTACACAAAGACTTTGCTTTAGAAAAGATAACAGACATCAGGACTGTTGGTCATTTTTTGAAAGAAGAATATCAAAATTTTTCACCCAAACGAATACGTTGGTTTTTTCCAAAAAACGGGAACGAACTCATAACATCCGACAAACGAATCAAAGGAGATTTAGTATATATTGCAGGTTTTTTAAGTGATATAAAATCCAATACAACTTTCTCTCTTAAAGAAGAAGTACAACTGCACGAAACAACATCATTAGATTGGTTTCCTAAATACCAATCAGCCTATCAACAAATGATAATCAACGACCCATCTTATGCAGAGATGGGAGAAATGACGACAAAAGAGACTTTTCAAGACTTGATGAAACAAAACCTTGTCTTTGAAATCAAAATAAATAATGAATGGGCGGGTATAATAGCCGCTAGTCAAGAAAATCATCATTACTATATTGGCTATGAAATCTACGAAGAGTTTTTACTCAACTCATATAGAGGAAAAGGATATGCATCCACCACTCAGCGATTGCTCATCGAAAAAATGAATGCAGCCAAAAACAATATGCTTTGGGGTACTATACACTACGACAATATCGCATCGCTAAAAACAGCAATGAAAAATGGACGAAAAGAATGCGGAATATATATTTTCTATACGATCTAAAAACTACGCTTTGGTAGTCGTTAGATTGACAGACATCAAATTGATAAACATTTCTGCACGCTCATGAATTTCTTCTTGAGAAAGTGCTTTAATGCGCTCTGTTCCAAATTTTTCAACACAGAAACTTGCCATAGTAGAACCGTATACTATTGCTCTTTTCATATTGTCAAAAGAAATATCCTGTGTCATGTCTAACCAACCTACAAATCCTCCAGCAAAAGTATCTCCTGCTCCCGTAGGATCAAAAACCTCTTCGAGTGGCAATGCAGGACAGAAAAAGATTTCATCTTCATGAAAAAGTAAAGCACCATGCTCTCCTTTCTTAATGATTAAATACTTTGGTCCCATCGTGAAGATTTTTTTAGCTGCCTTTACCAAAGAATACTCTCCAGATAACTGACGCGCTTCTTCATCATTGATAGTTAAAACATCTACTTGCTTTATCGTCTCTATCAAAGCATCCCAAGTATTATCCATCCAAAAATTCATTGTGTCTAATACCACTAATTTTGGACGAGTATCCATCTGCTCGATTACTTTAGTCTGTAGCGTAGGATCTATATTTCCTAGCATAAGTATATCAGTAGTTTTATAACTCTCTGGCAAAACAGGATTAAATTCTAATAGAACATTCAACTCAGTCGCCAACGTATCACGACTATTCATGTCCATATGATAGCGTCCGCTCCAAAAGAAAGATTTTCCACCTTCTTTAATCTCGATTCCATCTGTATTAACTCCTCTCCTACGCATAGTTTCCAATTCTTCCATGTCAAAATCATCTCCTATAATAGAGACGATATTCATGTCATCAGAAAAATAAGAAGCTGCCCAAGAAATATAAGTCGCAGCACCACCCACGATTTTATCTGTCTTGCCAAATGGAGTTTCTATTGCATCAAAAGCTACTGTTCCTACTGTTACTATACTCATGTTATATTATTTTGAGCGGCAAAAATACGATATATTTCGATGAAAAAAATTTTTATAGAAAAAGTCTTGCAAATTAAAATCTTTGCTCTATTTTTGCATCCGCTATTAATTACTAATAATTTATAGTGAAACAATAATCCTTCATAGCTCAGTTGGTTAGAGCAACGGACTGTTAATCCGTGTGTCCCTGGTTCGAGTCCAGGTGAGGGAGCAAAATGAAGCCATTCTGAAAAGAGTGGCTTTTTTGTTTTTATACTATTCCGCAGTATATTCAATCTACGTTTTATTCTCTAAAAACATTAATCAATTCTATATTAAATGACATTAACCGTCATAATACTCACAAAATTGTCATTTCCTACGACCCAAAATGGATAGCCGCAATTTTTATTGTATTTTCGCCAACTCAAATTTTATAATTATGAATAGACTCATCCTCCTTTTTATTGTATCTATAACAATGATAATCGCTTGCAAGCCTACACAACAAACGGCCTTGATGGGCGATGTAATGCTTGATGAAATAGATGTCATAGGTAAAAAACATCCTTATCGCCCTTCGGAAACTCGCAAACACGACTTACTACACACTAGTCTTGATGTAAGTTTTGACTGGGAGAACCAACATCTCCATGGTAAGGCGACATTGACATTAAAGCCGTTTTTCTACCAAACTAACGAAGTGGTTCTAGATGCTAAAGGAATGGAGTTGCATAAAATACAGCTAGTAAAAGACAGTACAAAAAGTGATTTAGATTTTTCTTATAATCAAAAGGAAATGACTATCATAATGGATAAAATCTATACAAGAGATGAAGAATTTACACTTTATATAGAATACACTTCAAAACCTAACGAACTAGAAAAAGCAGAAGGCTTAGAAGCAATTACTGATGACAAAGGACTCTATTTTATCAATCCATTAGGTGAAGAAAAAGATAAGCCTAGACAAATATGGACACAAGGCGAACCAGAATCTAATTCTGTATGGTTTCCTACGATAGATCATCCAAACGAACGTTGCTCGCAAGAGATAAGAATCACGATAGAGAACAATTTTATCGCTATGTCTAATGGTACTATGATAAGCGACACCGACAATGGAGATGGTACACACACTACTTATTGGAAGCAAGACAAACCTCATGCACCTTATTTATTCATGATGACGATAGGTGAGTTTGCAGAAATCAAAGATGAATGGAACGGAATGTCTGTCAATTATTATGTAGAACAAGAATATGCAGGAGTTGCACAACGTATTTTTGGTAAAACGCCAAGAATGATTACTTTTTTCTCTGACCAATTGGGAGTAGATTATCCTTGGGACAAATACTGGCAAGTATGTGTACGTGACTATGTGTCTGGTGCTATGGAAAATACAAGTTCTGTGATTTTTGGAGAGTTTGTACAACGTGATGAGCGTGAGCTACTAGATGAAGATTATGAAGATATCGTATCACATGAGTTGTACCATCACTGGTTTGGTGATTTGGTAACTTGTGAAAGTTGGGCAAACCTACCACTTAATGAGTCTTTTGCGACTTACGGTGAAGTACTTTGGAGAGAACACGAATATGGAGACGATGCTCGTCAATGGAAAGTATATGAAGATATGCAATCCTATTTTGCAGAAGCTGCTCAAGGCAAGCAAGTAGATATGATACGCTACAGGCATGACACTCCTGAAGATATGTTTGACAGCCATAGCTATGCAAAAGGTGGAACTATCTTGAATATGCTACGTGAAGTAGTAGGCGATGATGCTTTCTTTGCTTCGCTAAAAAAATACCTTAATGACAATAAATTTTCTGAAGTAGAAATACATGAATTGCGTATTGCTTTTGAAGATGTGACTGGAGAAGATTTGAATTGGTTTTTTGACCAATGGTTTTTGAGTGCAGGGCACCCAGAATTAACCGTTGACTACACATACACTGAAGATTCTGTAATCGTGAATATTTCGCAGTACGCAAGTGCCGAAGGAAGTTCTTTTGCTTACAGATTGCCAATGCATATTACTATCCATGAAGGCGACAAAGTACGTACAAAGAAAGTAGTTGTAGATGATTTAGAAGAGCAGTTTGCTTTTGCAATAAATACACAACCTGATTTGGTAAATGTGGATGCAAGCAAAACAATACTTGCTATTTGGAACGACAATAAAACAAATGAAAACTGGATTTATCAATACAATCATGCTTTTAATTTTATGGATAAATTAACTGCTCTAGAGGCGCTTTATACCCTAGAAGATGAGAGTCCAGAAGCTATAGCCGTTTTTCAAGAAGCTTTGCAAGATGACTATTGGTATATCAGGCAGGTAGGAGCAGAATTATATCCTATCACAGAAGAAGATGAAGATGGATTGGCACTCATCATGGCAAATGCTCAAGATGATGAAAGTTCAGCAGCACAATCAGAAGCGCTTTACACATTAGCAATTTTAGAAGATGAGAACCATAAAAACATCTTTGAAGATGCCATTAATCATCAATCATACATGGTCAATGCGGCTGGGCTTGAAGGATTGTCATATATAGATCCTGAAGCTGCTTTAGCAAAAGCTGAAGAATGGGAAACAATCGATAATTATGATATTTTAGATGTAGTCGGATACATATATGCTGAAGAAGGAGAAGCTGATAAGCAAGCATACTTTACGAATTTAGTGACAACTTCTAATGATGTCGTTGACAAATATTATGGCGTATACTATTATTCAAAATTTTTACAGCGTCAAGACAAGAAAATGATGCTAGAAGGAATTAGTTTCATAGAAGAATATGGAAAAAATGATGATGGTCCTTGGAGTGCAAATGTGGCAAAATCTGCTTTTAATCGCATTAAGAATAGCGCAGCAGAAAATGCACTACTTATTCAAAGTGAAATGAATCAAGGTGGAGTTTCTAAAGCACAAAAAATGGCATTTGAAAGTGAAATAGCTGACATGCAATATGTCATACAAAGAGCCGATGAAGCAACAGAAAATGTCGATAATGCGAATAAATAAGAACTTTTATTCAGCACATAAAAAAGTCCAAAACTGATTTAAGTTTTGGACTTTTTATTTTTCTGTCTATTTTTTATCAATCCTTAGGTTCTGTTCCAAACCAGCCAGAAGAAATCAAAATCTGTTGAATAACAATCATTGGAATCATTGCTACTAAAAAAGAAAGCATTCCACTCAATACAGGATAGTATTCATTGCCTAGCATATCTAATTGCAGTTCAGTAATTATTCTCCAAATCCCTGTATAGGTAAAAGCTTCATATATCACATATACAATAGGCGGAAGTATTAACATCCCTCTCACCCAACCAGGCAATATCCTAGCACGTTGCTGTATTTTTTCAAAAAAACTCATAGTTACTAACTTACTTTTTTAAACCCAACTCTTTTAAGCGCTCATCTAGATATTCTCCAGCGGTAGCGTTTTCATAGGCTTTAGGATTTTTCTCATCTATACAAATATCTAGACAAGTCAAATCCATCGTACTCCTTGGATGCAAAAAGAAAGGAATAGAATAACGTTCTGTATGCCACAATTCTCTTGGAGGATTGACTACTCTATGTGTTGTCGAACGTAGTCTGTTATTTGTCAATCGCTGCAACATATCTCCTACATTGACTACAAGATGCCCTTCTGGTGCCATAATATCCAACCATTCGCCTTGGCGATTGAGCAATTGTAATCCTTCTGCACTAGCTCCTACAAGCAACGTAATAAGATTAATATCTTCATGTTGTTCAGCTCGTATTGCAGATTTTGGTTCGCCTTTGATAGGTGGATAATGTATCGCACGTAATATACTATTGCCGTTATAGATTTTGTTTGCAAAATAATTTTCATCCAAATCTAAATAAATAGCAATCGCTCGCAACAAATGCGCGCCTGATGTCTCAAACGCTACATATAAATCTCTACCTACATTGTCAAATGCTGGCAAATCATCTACATAGATATTTTTGGGATATTCTTTATCAATTTCATCACCATCTGTGACTTCCTGTCCTATCTGCCAAAATTCTTTCAAATCTTTTGTGTCAAAACCCTTTGCACTTTCTCTACCAAAAGAAGTATATCCTCTTTGCCCTGCATTTTCAGGATCTTCATATTTCAATTTCTGCTCGGTAGACATCCCAAAAAATGATTTCACATTATTATAGAAAGCATTGATGGCTTCATCCGAAACACCATGATTTTTTACAGATACAAATCCTACTTCCTCATAGGCTTTTCCTAGAGCGGCTACAAAGTCTTTTCTATCTTGCTCACTTCCGTTTACAAATTTGTCTAAATCTACTGATGGTATTGAACTCATAATTTTATTTTTCTGTTATTCCAATTCAAAATTAACTATTCTCTTCAATTAGCAATAATTCTTTGCCCAAAAATTTGATGATTCTCATCTACTTGATACAAAATACCATGTAAAAAGTCCCTTTCAATCAAAATATCAATGGCTTCTTGCTCGCTAACGACTCGTTCTATATTTCGTTGTGCATATAATACTACTTGTGGCTCTACATAGACATCATTACTTTGTATAAAAAAAACGACTTCATCATCTTTAGCATCTTGCTGTATGTATTCACCTATTTCTTTAGCTTCAGCATAGTAATCTCCCTTCATGCTATATTCTCCTGGTCTATTGATATAGTAGTACATCCCTAAAGATAGTAGAACAACTATGACAACTCCTCCATTCAAGATAGTTCTAGGTAAGGTATTCGCTTGTCTAAGTTTGTCGTATAAAATCGCAATCAACACTGCAAAAAATAAAGAAGCATATAAATTAACAAAGTCATGTCCGGCATAATTCATTAAAGATAGATGCAATAAAACAACAGGCAAAGTCGACAACCACAAGAATCGATACCCATTTTTAGTAAAGACTATTCGCAACTTTGCTTTCGTAATCACTAACCATCCAAAAGTACCCATTAATAAAAAAACAGGTAAATAGCTCGTTACAAAACCAAACAAAACTGTTCCAAATGCTTTTAGTTTTGCTAAAAGAGCAAAGCCGATTCCATTTCCTCCAAAACTTCCTCTCTCTCCAAATCTATCTAGCATCTGTATGATATAGGCTTGTGTACCTCCTATTTGACTTGCTTGCCAAACAATAAGTGCTAAACTAAAAAAAGTAATTCCCATTGTGATAAAAACCAAAGGCAAGAATACTTTCTCAAATCGCAACTTTAACAATGAATAGACAAAAACGCTAAAAGCAAAAAACAATCCTAGCCAAGATGTATATATCATTAAAAACAAGACGATGGCATATATAATAAGATACTTTGGTGAGAAAAATCGCTTACGCATCAATAGTTTTAGCATTGTATATACGCCTAACACAAAGAAAAAATGAACAAGCATATCGCTCATGTATGTATTGCACTGAAACCAAAGCACCGCAGGGTTGAAAAGATAGACAATAAAACCAATCAAAGCTGATATATATACTTTGCCTAAAGGTTTCTGTTGCCCAAGCAAGCAAATGATGAAATACACAAAAAGTGCTGTCAAAAAATTGATACACAGATGAAAAATCTGAATACTTAGCACTGTCGGTTTTATATGTAGTGCCTTGTGAACAGCATATGGCAACATATAAGCAAAAGGAGGATGAGAAACATAAAAATAATTACCCTCACTATTTACCATCGTTCCCGTAGTACTTGCATGGTTATTGATGTTTTTGTTGGCTAATCCATTGTAGTTAGTAATAGGATTAAAGGCGTGTTGTACTGCTCCATCTTCGTACATTATCTGTACTATTCGAACAGAAAGCCCTGTTACAAATTCATGATGCTTTGATAAAGGGCGATTTATATTAGGCATTCTTACCAATACAGATAGCAAAAACACTAAAAGAAGTAGTCCTAATGTAGTAAAAGAAATTTTACGATTCATTTCCATTCAAAGATAAGAAGAATACAACTTATTTATTCTTCATTATCATAAACAATTCTGTCCCTGCTCTAGAAGGAATCGAATTATAGCATTTTTCTAAAATTGATACTTCAAAATAAGGAGAAAATAAAGGTAAATATTCTCTTTTACTACCGCCAAAAGGTGGTCCTCCTTCAAAATCTCTATTAAATAAAACGCCCACCAATTTACCACTAGAAGTAAGCAATGAATTCATTTTTCTTACATAATCTTCTCGCCTAGCAGGAGGCAATGCACAAAAAAATGTCTGTTCTATGATTAAATCATACTTGCCTTCTACCTCAAAAAAATCCACTTGCAAACATTTTTCTTCAGGAAAGGACGGATTTCTACTTTTAAAATCCTCAATTGGAGATGCAGCCCAATCAATAATTGTTGCATTATTGAATCCATTTTTATGTAAATACTCTGCTTCATAACTATTTCCTGCTCCAGGAATAAGGATACTAATATTTTTATCGTTTAGCTGCAAAAAATATTTTTCTAAAGCAGGAGATACATGACCAATATCCCACCCAATTTGTTGATTTTGATACCTTTCTGTCCAAAAATCTTTATTTAATTCGTCCATATTGCAAATATAAATCCGAATACGCTATATTTGGTTCTTCAAAACCCCTAATAATCATGAGTAATACTTCTAATAAAAGAACGCTTTACGTCATTATCATTCTTCTACTATTATTGGTTAATGGTGTAGGATTGTACTTTTTGCTAAAAGGCAATCAAGAAAACGAAGACTTAACTACCGAAATCAATGAAGTAAGAGATGAATATACTTTGCTTCAAGCTGATTTAAATACACAACTTGCCGAATTGAATATGATGAAAGGCAAAAATGCTGAATTGGATAGTGTAATTGCAATACGTGAAGCTGAAATACTTCTTTATCAAGAAGACATTGAAAAATGGAAAAATCAAAGTAGCTACAATGCATCACAGCTTAAGGATGCCAAAACACAGATAGCTGATTTACTCAACGACAAACAAGTATTTCAAGCGCAGTTAGACTCGATGTTTATCGCTAACAAAGAACTACATGCAGTAAAAGAAGAACTTGAAACGAATCTTGCTGCGGAACAACAATATTCTGCCCAATTGGAAGATGAAAACTCTTATCTAGATGACAAGTTTGAAATAGGATCCATCTTACAAGCTGACGAATTATCTGTAAAAGGAATCAAGGTAAAAGATAATGGAGTCGAAAAACAAGTAGATAAAGCAAAAAACTGCGAGAAAATACTTGTTTGCTATCAAACAGGCGTCAATAATGTACGTGAAGCGGGTACTGTGACAATGCAACTACGCCTTATCTCTCCTGGTGGAGAAACACTATATCAAGAGATAGAAGGTTCTGGTGTATTCACCTCAAAAGCTGACGGGCAAGAAGTGCGTTTTACAAAGCAAGGATCATTTGATTACAACAATGACAACATGAATATCTGCATGGAATGGTCTCACAATGTAAACCAAAGTGGAACATATCAAGCTGAAATATATCAAGAAGGTTATTTAGTTGGCACATCAAGTGTT